>NZ_LMDO01000002.1:0-72990 GCF_001425105.1 Pseudomonas sp. Root401
GGGAGCCGATAGGAACGGTGCTGCTAAACCCGGATCGGGAACAGCAGACCGAGAAAAAAGCGGCATAGCAAAACGGTTGACGCGACAACTACCTTGAAAAACGCCGTACTTTCGCTTTTCGAAAGTGACCCGCCGTCAGGGCGGAACCCTAAGCAGCCGTTACCGCAGCAATGGATATGTACCCAGCCAACAAAATCCTGGTCGGCTGTCAGACCGCCATCGCGAGCAAGCTTTGCTCCCACAGGTGCTGTGATCGACGATTCATGGGAGGCGATAACACGGTCAAATCCCCCCAACCACCGCAATCTCCCTGTAAACTCCGGCCTTTGCCCAACACCCAGGGAGTCGGCAATGTCGGGTTCGATCCTTTATATCCATGGCTTCAACAGCGCCCCGGCGTCGACCAAGGCCAGCCAGTTGACCGAGGTGATGGCACGCCTGGGCCTGAGCGACCAGTTGCAGGTGCCCGCCTTGCATCACCACCCCCGCCAGGCCATCGGTCAGTTGGAGCAGGCGATTACAGAACTGGGGCGCCCGCTGCTGGTCGGCAGCTCGCTCGGCGGCTACTATGCGACTCACTTGGCCGAGCGCCACGGCCTCAAGGCCCTGTTGATCAACCCTGCCGTCAGCCCGCATCGGATGTTTGACGGTTACCTGGGCACGCAAAAGAATTTGTACACCGACGAAACCTGGGAATTGACCCACGACCACGTCACGGCCCTGGCCGAGCTGGAAGTGCCGGCGCCCCGGGATCCACAGCGGTATCAGGTATGGTTGCAAACCGGTGACGAAACGCTGGATTATCGCCACGCCCAGCAGTATTACCGCGCCTGTGCCTTGCGCATCCAGGCCGGCGGCGACCACAGTTTCCAAGGGTTTGCCCAGCAGTTGCCGGCGCTGTTGAGTTTTGCCGGCATTGGCGCCGATTTGTACCAGGCGATCGACTTCACGTCGCTGTGAGCCCATCGCCCCTTTTTCATTGAACACTGACGACGAGACCCCATGGCCACTCCCAGCGCTAGCTCTTATAACGCAGACGCCATCGAAGTCCTCTCGGGCCTCGACCCGGTGCGCAAGCGCCCCGGCATGTACACCGACACCAGTCGGCCGAACCACCTCGCCCAGGAAGTCATCGACAACAGTGTCGACGAAGCCTTGGCCGGGCACGCCCGTTCGGTGCAGGTCATCCTGCACGCCGATCACTCGCTGGAAGTCAGCGACGATGGCCGCGGCATGCCGGTGGACATTCACCCCGAAGAGGGCGTGTCGGGCGTCGAGCTGATCCTCACCAAGCTCCACGCCGGCGGCAAGTTTTCCAACAAGAACTACCAGTTCTCCGGCGGTCTGCACGGGGTGGGTATTTCCGTGGTCAACGCTTTGTCGACCCAGGTACGGGTGCGGGTCAAGCGTGACGGCAACGAATACCAGATGACCTTCGCCGACGGCTACAAGGCCACCGAGCTGGAAGTGGTCGGCACCGTCGGCAAGCGCAACACCGGGACCAGCGTGTATTTCGCTCCGGACCCGAAGTATTTCGATTCGCCGAAGTTTTCCGTCAGCCGCCTCAAGCATGTGCTCAAGGCCAAGGCCGTGCTGTGCCCGGGGTTGCTGGTCAGTTTCGAGGACAAGGCCACTGGCGAGAAAGTCGAGTGGCATTACGAAGACGGCCTGCGCTCCTACCTGGTGGACGCGGTCAACGACTTCGAGCGTCTGCCCAACGAGCCGTTCTGCGGCAGCCTGGCCGGTAACAAGGAAGCGGTGGACTGGGCGCTGTTGTGGTTGCCCGAAGGCGGCGAAAGCGTTCAGGAAAGCTACGTCAACCTGATCCCCACGGCCCAGGGCGGCACCCACGTCAACGGCCTGCGTCAAGGCTTGCTCGATGCGATGCGCGAGTTCTGCGAGTTCCGCAACCTGCTGCCCCGTGGCGTGAAGCTGGCGCCGGAAGACGTCTGGGAACGCATCGCCTTCGTGCTGTCGATGAAGATGCAGGAACCGCAATTCTCCGGCCAGACCAAGGAGCGCCTGTCGTCCCGCGAAGCCGCGGCGTTTGTCTCCGGGGTGGTCAAGGATGCGTTCAGCCTGTGGCTCAACGCCAACCCGGAAACCGGTTTGGCCCTGGCAGAACTGGCGATCAACAACGCCGGCCGTCGTCTCAAGGCCAGCAAGAAAGTCGAGCGCAAGCGCATCACCCAAGGGCCGGCATTGCCGGGCAAGCTCGCCGATTGCGCCGGGCAGGACCCGATGCGTTCCGAGCTGTTCCTGGTGGAAGGTGACTCCGCCGGCGGCTCGGCCAAGCAGGCGCGGGACAAGGAGTTCCAAGCGATCCTGCCGCTGCGGGGCAAGATCCTCAACACCTGGGAAGTGGACGGCAGCGAAGTGCTGGCCAGCCAGGAAGTGCATAACATCGCCGTGGCCATCGGTGTCGATCCGGGCGCCGAGGACATGAGCCAACTGCGCTACGGCAAGATCTGCATCCTCGCCGACGCCGACTCCGACGGCCTGCACATCGCCACGTTGCTCTGCGCCTTGTTCGTCCAGCATTTCCGCCCGCTGGTGGATGCCGGCCACGTCTATGTGGCGATGCCGCCGCTGTATCGCATCGACCTGGGTAAGGAAATCTACTACGCCCTGGACGAAGCCGAGCGCGACGGCATTCTCGATCGCCTGGTGGCCGAGAAGAAACGCGGCAAGCCGCAGGTCACTCGATTCAAAGGCCTGGGCGAGATGAACCCGCCGCAACTGCGTGAAACCACCATGGATCCGAACACCCGCCGACTGGTGCAGTTGACCCTGGATGATTTCGAAGCGACGTCGGAAATGATGGACATGCTGCTGGCGAAGAAGCGTGCCGGCGATCGCAAGTCCTGGCTCGAATCCAAAGGGAACCTGGCCGAGGTGCTGGCCTGATGCGCAACGGTTTCGCCCTGGCGTTGTTGCTGTGGGCGGGGGTTGTGGTCGCAGGGCCTGCACCGGAACTGAAGTTGCTGTCCGAGCATGCCGTCGATGGCATGCGCGGCGGTAATCTGTCCGGTTTGGCGCTGTGCGGCAGCGAAATGTGGACGGTATCCGATCGCGACGATGACCGGATCTATCGCCTCGTGCCCTCCGAGTCTCCGCTCTGGCAGGCCGAGGTGGTTGAAATCGAGGTGCCGGATGTTCCCGACAGCGGTTTGCCCTGGGGCTTGAAGTCCCGAACCTGGGCAGCCTCGTTCCTGCGTGGTGGCGAGCTGGATTTCGAAGGCATCAGTTGCGACAGTGCTGGCAATCGCTATGTGGTCAGCGAATCCCATGCCGCCGTGTTGCAGGTGCCGCCGATGGGGCCGGCGTCGTGGTTGAAAATTGCACCAACAATGATCCGTCAGGCCCGCGCGAGCGGCATGTTGTTGCATTTCAATGCGCTATTCGAAGGCTTGGCGGTCAACCCGGCCGGTGACCAACTGTGGTTGGCGGCCGAGCGTGAGCGTCGCGGGCTTTTGTTGGTCAAGCGCCAGCAAACGGTGTGGGACTGCGATGGCAATTGCGTGCTGCTGAGCGAAGCGGGGCTGGAGATGCAGCCGGCGCAATTCCCCAAGGCCAAGGCGGTTTCGCGGGATTTTGCTGATTTGTCATTGTTCAATGGCAAGCTGTTTACCCTGGAACGCAACGCCTTTCAGATCTGCCGGCGTGACCCGCAGACCGCCCAAGTGGAGCGGTGCTGGTCGTTCGCCGCCGAGGCGCTGCAGGACAATCGCCGTTACCCGCAGGCCTATGGGTTGGCCGAAGCGCTGGTGGTGGACGCCGAGGGTGCCTGGGTTGGCCTGGACAACAACGACGGTGCCCGCGCCGACGGCGAAACGCGGCCGATCGTCTGGCGCTTTGCTGCGCCCGAGGGTGGCTGGAGCGCCGCGCCATGAGTCAGTCGCCGCCGGGCAAGCGTGCTGGCCGGGTGTTGATGATATTGGCCTGGTGCGCGGCGCTGTTTCTGGCGACGCGGTTTTTTGCTCAATGGGAGCAGCGCCAGCAAAATCCCAATACCCAGGTGTATTCGCAAAAAGGCGAAGGTTTTATCGAGGTGAAGCTGGTCGGCAATCAACAGGGGCATTTTGTCGCCAGCGGCCAGATCAACGGCCAGCCGGTGGACTTCATGCTCGACACCGGCGCCACCGACGTGGCGATTCCGGTGGAGTTGGCCGAGCGCCTCAAGCTGGAAAAAGGTTTCGGCGTGACGTTGAGTACCGCCAACGGTTTGAGCGAGGGCTATCGCACTCGCATCGACCGGCTGCAATTGGGTGACATCGTCTTGCGCGATGTCCGTGCCCTGGTGGCGCCAGGCCTGGGTGGCACGCAAGTGCTGCTGGGCATGAGCGCCCTGAACAAACTTGAATTTACCCAGCGCGACGGCACCATGCTGCTGCGCCAGACAACGAACTGATGAGGCCCGCATGAGCGACATTCTTGCAGACAGCTTAGACGGCGTAGAACGCCGATCGCTGGCTGACTTCACCGAAAATGCCTACCTCAATTACTCCATGTACGTGATCATGGACCGCGCCTTGCCGCACATCGGCGACGGTTTGAAGCCGGTTCAGCGGCGGATCATCTATGCCATGAGTGAGCTGGGGCTGGATGCGGATTCCAAGCACAAGAAATCGGCGCGTACCGTCGGTGACGTGCTCGGTAAGTTCCATCCCCACGGCGACTCGGCCTGCTATGAAGCCATGGTGCTGATGGCCCAGCCATTCAGCTATCGCTACACGCTGGTGGACGGGCAGGGTAACTGGGGTGCGCCGGACGATCCCAAGTCCTTTGCGGCCATGCGTTACACCGAGGCGCGGCTGTCGCGCTATTCCGAAGTGCTGCTCAGCGAGCTGGGCCAGGGCACCGCGGACTGGGGACCGAACTTCGACGGGACCCTCGACGAACCCCTGGTTTTGCCGGCGCGTTTGCCGAATATTCTCCTCAATGGCACCACCGGCATTGCCGTGGGCATGGCCACCGACGTGCCGCCTCACAACCTGCGGGAAGTGGCCACGGCGTGCGTGCGTCTGCTGGACGAGCCCAAGGCCACGGTGGAACAACTCTGCGAACACATCCAGGGCCCGGACTATCCGACCGAAGCGGAAATCATCACCCCGCGTGCCGACCTGCTGAAAATCTACGAGACCGGTCGCGGTTCGGTGCGCATGCGCGCCGTGTATCACGTTGAAGACGGCGACATCATTGTCACGGCGCTGCCGCATCAGGTCTCCGGGGCCAAGGTCTTGGAGCAAATTGCAGCGATGATGCAGGCAAAACCGTCGAAAGCACCGCAAGTGGCTGACTTGCGCGACGAATCCGACCACGAAAACCCGTGCCGCATCGTCATCATCCCGGTCAACAGCCGGGTCGACCACGACGCGCTGATGCAGCACCTGTTCGCCAGCACCGACCTGGAGTCCAGCTACCGGGTCAACATCAACATCATCGGCCTGGACGGCAAGCCGCAGTTGAAAAACCTGCGGGCATTGCTGGTCGAGTGGCTGGAGTTCCGGGTCAAGACCGTGCGCCGGCGCCTGCAATTCCGCCTGGACAAGGTCGAGCGTCGCCTGCACCTGTTGGACGGTTTGCTGATTGCCTACCTCAACCTCGATGAAGTGATCCACATCATCCGCACCGAGGAGCATCCCAAGGCCAGCCTGATCGCCCGTTTTGCCCTGAGTGAAATCCAGGCCGACTACATCCTCGACACCCGCCTGCGGCAGTTGGCGCGGTTGGAAGAGATGAAGCTGCGTGCCGAACAGGATGAACTCCTCAAGGAACAGGCCAAGCTGCAAGCCCTGCTGGGCAGCGAAGCCAAGCTCAAGAAACTGGTGCGCACCGAACTGCTCAAGGACGCCGAAACCTACGGCGACGACCGTCGCTCGCCAATCGTCGAGCGTGCCGAAGCCAAGGCGCTGAGCGAGCACGATCTGCTGCCGAACGAGAAAGTGACTGTCGTCCTGTCAGAAAAAGGTTGGGTGCGCTCCGCCAAAGGTCATGATATTGACGCGACGGGGCTTTCCTACAAGGCCGGTGACGGCTTCAAGGCCTTGGCGGCCGGGCGTTCCAACCAGTTTGCGGTGTTCGTCGACTCTACTGGGCGCAGCTATTCGGTGCCGGCCCACACCCTGCCGTCGGCTCGTGGCCAGGGCGAACCGCTGACCGGTCGTTTGACGCCGCCGCCGGGTGCAACTTTTGAATGTGTGCTGATGCCTGATGATGATGGACTGTACGTAATTGCATCGGACGCGGGCTACGGGTTCGTGGTCAAGGGCGAGGATCTGCAAGCCAAGAACAAGGCGGGCAAGGCCTTGTTGAGCCTGCCGAACAACGCCAAGGTGATCGCGCCGCGGCCGGTGGCCGATCGGGAGAGCAACTGGCTGGCTTCGGTCACCACCGAAGGCCGGTTGCTGGTGTTCAAGATCAGTGACCTGCCACAACTGGGTAAAGGCAAGGGCAACAAGATTATTGGTATTTCCGGCGAACGGGTTGCCAGTCGTGAGGAATATGTCACGGATATTGCAGTGTTGCCGGAAGGCGCCACGCTTGTGCTACAGGCAGGCAAGCGTACGCTTTCGTTAAAGGCGGACGATCTTGAGCATTACAAGGGTGAACGTGGTCGGCGGGGCAACAAGCTTCCAAGGGGCTTTCAGCGAGTCGATGCGCTGCTCGTCGAAAACCTCAATTAGGCGTGCTAGAGGGCTCGGTCTGCGATTAAATGCCGCAGATCGATACTTTCGCGCTGGAGTCGGCGCGCATATTCACGGATGATAGGCCCTTTCAAGCGCCGGCGTGGCCGAGCGTTCTTCATAATGACCGAGTATTTTTTCACTGTGGTAAGCCTTGTGGCTGCCACCTGGACGGAACGATGACTGCTCTGCGCCTCCCTATTTTGTGGCTCGCCGGCCTGCTTGGCCTGGCGGGCTGCAGCATGAACCAGCCGGTGTCGCTGTACCAACTGGACAGCGGAACCCCGGCCCAGCCTGCGCAAAGCACAGGCATGGCAGTATTGCTGGGGCCGGTCCTGATCGCCGACTACCTGCAACGCGAAACCCTATTGCAACGCCAACCGGACGGCAGCCTGCAGGCCGCCACTGACGGTCGTTGGGCTGGCAGCCTGTCTTCCGACATCGATCAGTTGCTGCTGCGCCAGGTCGCCGGGCATCTGGACAGCCAGCGTGTCGTGCTGGCACCCGCGACCCAAGGCTTCACCCCGGATGTACAGGTGCTGCTGTCGATTACCCGCCTGGACTCGGGTAAAGCCCAGCCGGCTGTGCTCGATGCCCAATGGCGATTGATCGACCGTCGTGGCAAGGTGCGTGAGAACCGCATCGTTCATCTGCAAGAGCAACATGCCGGCACCACGGCGGCACAGGTCCAGGCCCAGGGCGTGCTCCTGCAACGCCTGGCCGAACAGTTGTCCGTGTCGCTCAAGCCTTTGGCCAACCAGCCTCCTGTTGCGGCTGAAGTCCCGCGCAAGGCTGCTCCTGCCCCGGCCAAGCCGGTAGAAAAGGAAAAGGACAAGATTCCCATGGCCTTGCCAATTCGCACGGACATGGAAGTGTTCAGGTTCTGACGCCAGGACTGGATGCAAAACAAAGCCCGCGTTGATGCGGGCTTTGTTGTTTCTATCAGTTGGATTTCCGGTGTCTGTCCTGGCCCTATCGCGAGCAGGCTCGCTCCCACAGAGGGTCTGTGGTCGTACAGAGAACTTTCTGTGGGAGCGAGCCTGCTCGCGAAGAGGCCAGCGAAGGCAACAAAAAAGCCCGCAGACAATCACTCATCTGCGGGCTTCGTCATTTCAAGTACTGAGACTCAGGCCTGGCGCTCATGCATCCGTGCCAGTTGCCGTTCCAGCATCGATGGATAAGGTTCCATCAAGCGTTCCACGCAGCACGCGCCTTCGGGGCTGGCGATGGGGCGGATACGGGCGCGCTGGCGGATCAGGGCGTCGTCGTTGATCTTGCGTTCCACCAACAGCAGGTTGCGGCTGTGTTGCGACAGCGCCAGGGCGTCCTGGGCGGTTTCGGTCAGCAGCAGGTCGATCTGGCTCAGGCCGAACAAGCCATCGCCCAGGGTCAGGCCCAATTGCAGTTGCAGGGTGATACCGCTGTCGGCGACTTCGATCTGCAACTGATGACCCAGTGCGCGCAGCAACTCACCGCAGCAAATGGCGTTGGTCAGGTAGTCGTCACCGCTGTCTTCGGTGTGGAACAGCATCAGCGTGCTGCCATCGTTCAGGGTGTGCAGTTCGCCCTGATAGAGCGATGCGGCCTGGTCGAGGCAGTCGCGGTAGCGCTCGAGCAATTCCTTCAGGCGCGCCTGGGGCAGGCGGCGCAGTTGGTCCTGGGCGCCCAGTTGCACGGCCAGTACGGCACTGTGCTGGGGCAGGTTCGAGGCGACTGGCCTGGTGACCGGCTGAGGTGTTCCATCGACCGATTCGTCCCGCAGGTCGGCGAACGCGTCGTCGTCTTCCTCGTCCTCTACCGTGCGTACCACGTGACGTGGAGCCGCTTTGGAAGCAGGCATTGGCTGGCTTTCATCGAAGCCCGGGTCGCGCAGGTTACGCACTTCGAAGCCCGGCTCGGCATCGTCGTCCACGTAGTCGATGTCTTCAGGTTCCGGCACGGGCTCAGGCTCCGGCGCGAAGCTGGCGTGCAGTTGCCGGGCCAGGTCGCCGATTTCGTCCTGGCGCTGGGTGGCCGGTGTATGTTCGTCGATGTCCCGCAGCCAGACGCGCAATTGCAACAGCGGCGTGGAGATGTGCCGTCCCAGGCGCAGGCTCAAGGCCAGTGCCAGTGCCAGCAGGATCGCGCTGAGGATACCCATGCTTTGCAGGCTGATGGTCATCGGTTGCTGGAACTGGTCCATGTCCAGGCTGATGCGCAGCTGTCCGGCGGTCACGTCCTGGAAGGTGATCTTGCTCTGGTACATGCCGCCGGACTCGCCCAGCAGGCCTGGCTTGGGACGCTGGCCGGCCTCGGCGAGGATGCGGTTGTCCACGCTGTAGATGGCGGCGTGGGCCACCAGCTTGTTCTTGGTCAGGTTGTTGAGCAGCACGTTGAGGCTGAGGATGTCATTGGACACCAGCAGCTCGGTGGCGGACGTGGCGGTCTGGGTGGTCAGGCTTTCACCCAGGGCATCGGCCTGCTCGTGCATCGCCTGCTTGAACTGCAAACCCATCACGCAGGCATAGATGACCAGGGCCAAGGCGACCAGAATCACGTTATGGCTGGCAATGCGCAATGCAATCGGCACACGACGGTGACGCAGTGCACGGAAGATCAGCAGGAAGAAGTTGTCGGTTTTGACTGGCGTGGGCCGGTTCACTGAGCTCGGCTCTTTGTCCGTGAAATTGACGCGCAGTATAGCGACAGCCCCATGACCGGCAAAGCACTGGCGGTGCCCGATGGTCACTGAATGTGGGTAGAATGCGGTTTTTTTCCACCTGCGGGGGTGCGCCTTGCGCGAAATCGTCCTGATAAACATCACTGGCAGCGACCGTCCGGGTCTGACTGCGGCCATTACCGGCGTTCTGGCCCAGGGTGGTGTGAACATTCTCGACATCGGTCAGGCGGTGATCCACGACACGCTGTCGTTCGGCATCCTGGTTGAAATCCCGGACGCCGAACAAGGCAAGTCGGTGCTCAAGGACATCCTGTTCACCGCCTACAAGCTCGACCAACAGGTGCGCTTCACTCCGGTGTCCGAGGACGATTACCGGCATTGGGTGGCCGGCCAGGGCAAGAAACGCCACATCGTTACCCTGTTGACCCGCAAGGTAACCGCCGAGCAGTTGCAGCGTGTCAGTTCGATCACCGCCAAATATGACCTGAACATCGACCACATCGACCGATTGTCCGGGCGCATGCCGCTGGACACCCCGGACGACAAGGGCAAGGGCTGCATCGAGTTTTCGGTGCGCGGCGAGCCGGCCGATCCCCAGGCGTTGCGTGCCGAGTTCCTCAGCGTGGCCCAGGAACTGAACGTCGACATCGCCTTCCAGGAAGATTCGCTGTTCCGCCGTAACCGCCGCCTGGCGGTGTTCGACATGGACTCGACGCTGATCGAAGCCGAAGTCATCGACGAACTGGCCAAGGCGGCCGGCGTGGGCGACAAGGTCTCGGCCATCACCGAGCGAGCCATGGCTGGCGAATTGGATTTTCGCGCCAGCTTCAAGGAGCGCCTGGCGCTGCTCAAGGGGCTGGACGTCAGCGTGCTGGATTCCATTGGCGCTTCCCTGCGCCTGACCGAAGGCGCCGAGACGCTGTTCGCCGAACTCAAGCGCCTGGGCTACAAGACCGCCATCCTGTCCGGCGGCTTCACCTACTTCGCCAAGCAGTTGCAGGCCAAACTCGGCATCGACTATGTGTTCGCCAACGAGCTGGAAGTGGTGGATGGCAAGGTGACTGGCGTGGCCGTCGAGCCGATCGTCGATGCCCAGCGCAAGGCGGACCTGCTGCGTGAACTGGCTGAAAAAGAAGGCCTGCGCCTTGAGCAGACCATCGCCGTGGGCGACGGCGCCAACGACTTGCCGATGCTGGCGATAGCGGGCCTGGGCGTGGCGTTCCGCGCCAAGCCGCTGGTCAAGCAGTCGGCCAGGCAGGCGATTTCAACCTTGGGGCTCGATGGGGTGTTGTACCTGTTGGGCTTCAGGGATCGTGACGGGCAGCTCTGAGTCTGGCGCAATCTTTGTGGCGAAGAGATCTAGCTGTGGGAGCAAGGCTTGCCCGCGATAAACGATAACGCGGTCTATAAAAGAACCGCGGTGCCAGCATCGCGAGCAAGCTTTGCTCCCACAGAGAATTCTCTCTTCACAAAGGGTTACGCGTTGGCTGCCTACAGCGATTTCCACAACGAGTCAAAATTCCCCTCTTGGTCGTCGCCATCCCCAGTCTCGGCTGAGTCTTCCGGGTGATAAGCAAACTGATTGAAACTGTGAGTGCTGGTGACCCGGCGGTCCAGGCCGGCGCGGCGTTCCTGGCCGTTGGTGTTGATCAACACCCGCTGGCCCTCCTGGAACGGCAGGCGCGGGGCGATCATGGTGGGGGGGAGGTCAATGGCGCTGATCTCGGGAAGTAACAGCCCGCGCAGGTAGTGACCGTGCTCATTTTCTTCCCGGACCAGCTGCAGCCCGCAAGGCTGGGCATGCGGTGCGACCAGCTCGATGCCCATTTGCATGGCGCCGTTGCGCACCTGCCGGATCCAGCGCACCACGGCAACGCTCCAGGCTTGGTCGCTGGTGTCCCGAATGCCGATCATTTCCCCGGCTTGCAATTGTTCCGGCACTTCCTTGGGCCAGCCGAGGCAGTAGCCGCCGGGGCTGTGGTTGATGATTGGCAGGTCGTAGGTGGGGAAGTGATGCTGGTTGTCGGAGCTGGTGCCATCGTCATCGGCCGGGTTGACCGGGTACTCGATTTCTTCATAGGGCAGCAGGTCGCTGTCGCCAGCGGGGGCGGCGTCGAAGGCCTGGCCCCAGGTGTCGTTTGTCTTGCTTGGCGAGGCTTCGAAGCGGGCCTTGCGGGTGCCGGGGCTTTTCAGTATTTCGTTGAAAGAGCGCTCGCCGCCGAGGTAGTAGTGCAGCGCGCTCATGCCCACGCACAGGGTCAGCGTGCCGTTGCCCTCGGTGCGCTGGAAGCTGCGTTCGGCCGCTTCGCCCCAGGCGGCTTGCAGGTGATGCAACGTATCGATGCTCATGCCGCCCGGTACCGGCAGGCTGTGCTCGGCAGGTTGTTCCAGGTGTGTGGCGATTGCGCGCACCAGGGGCTGTGGATCGAAGCCCTGTAAGGTTGGCTGCTGTTCGGCGCGGAACTTGGAGCGGTAGCGTGGCCCGACATCCAGCTGCGGAGCGACCGCGAACAGGCTGGCAGCGCTGGAGGTGGGATCGAGCTTGACCCACTGGCTCCAGGATTCGAGCGCCTGGGTCAGCCACCCTATTTGGCTCTGGCGCAGCTGATTGCTGCGTGACGCTCCCAGCAACAGGGCGACGACGTAGGTCTGTTCGGGGTTCAATTGATGAACCTGGCTGGCCAGTTCGTCACTCACGCTCTGGTGTTGCAACTGGTGCAGGCAGGCGATCCGGTACAACTGATGCAAATCGAGCCATAGCCCTTCAGGCACTGGGCTATACAACTGGCAGGCACGCAGCAGCGGGCCATTGAGGGCATGCATCGCCCGTTGTAGCGCGGTGCTCAGCAGGCGGGCACGGTCCTTGGTGTATTTCGACGCGATACGCGCCACGATCTGTTTGTAGCCCGTCGCCAGCTGGGTTTGCAGCGCCTGGCACAGGTTGACGATCTTGCGCGAGCGTTCATCCAGCACGATGGCCTGTTGCAGGAAGTGCCGCTCCAGGTGCTTGCAGACGTAATACACCTCGGGCCGCAGCAGCTCGAGCAGTTGCAGGCGATTGTCGCTGGGGGTGAGCAGTTGGTTGAGTTCGCCAAGGGCTTGGTACAAAAGGCGGGCTGTTTCGCCGATGTTGGCCTTGGGCAGGTTGGCGATCCAGCGCTTGAGGTCCCGTGGCGTAGCATCGCAGAACGACAGGCGTGATTGTGTCGGGGTCAGGACGCGCAATAGCTGGAGAGGGCTGGTCTCATTCATGCCGTGTACGGGCTCCGGCGGGAAATAAACGTGTTGTTTCCAACTCTAGCAGCTGACAGGCCGGCGTGTTGGCCTGAGTGTGCTGTGGGAGCAAAGCTTGCTCGCGATGCAGGCGCCGCGGTTTCTTTTGGACCGCGTCATCGTTCATCGCGGGCAAGCCTTGCTCCCACAACCCTGCTCCCGCAGGCCTGCTTCAAAGGACGGGCGTGAATCAGGCTTTCGGCAGCGCCAGGCCCTGGCCCATCTGCACTGGCGAACCGGCTACCAGGCCCTCGGCCCATTTCACCTGGTCTGGCCCAAACAGCACGATGGCGGTCGAACCCAGCTTGAAACGCCCCAGTTCGGCGCCTTTTTCCAGATGAATCGGCGCGCGGGCGGCTTCGTCATAACGGAAGGTTTTCAGCTGGCGCTTGGGTGGTGTCACCAGCCCGGCCCAGACGGTTTCGATGGACGCCACGATCATCGCGCCCACCAGCACCACGGCCATCGGCCCGCGTTCGGTGTCGAAAATGCACGCCACGCGCTCGTTGCGGGCGAACAGCTCCGGAACGTTTTCGGCGGTGGTCTGGTTGACCGAGAAAATCCGCCCGGGGATGTAGACCATCTCCCGCAGGGTGCCGGCCAGCGGCATGTGCACGCGGTGGTAGTCCTTGGGGGAGAGGTAGATGGTGGCGAAATCGCCGCCCATGAACGGCGCCGCGTTGGCCGCGTCACCGCCCAGCAGTTCCAGCACGCTGAAGCTGTGGCCCTTGGCCTGGAATACCCGGCCGTGCTCGATCGGGCCGAGCTGGCTGACGGCGCCGTCGGCGGGGCTGAGGATCGCGCCCGGGGCGTCGTCCAGCGGGCGTGCGCCGTCTTTCAGGGCACGGGTGAAGAAGGCGTTGAAGTGCTCGTAGGCAGTCAGGTCTTCTACCAGGGCCTGGGACATGTCCACTTGGTAGCGCTTGGCAAACCATGCAGTGAAGGCGTTCTTGAACCAGCGCACGCGGCATTCGGCAATGCAGCCGGCCAACCGCGAGAGCAGGTGGTGGGGCAGCAGGTATTGAGTGAGGATGAACAAACGGTTTTTCATTAACTGTCCTTAAGAACCTTCAAAGCTCGATGGGGGTGTCGGGGTGATTGCCCCATTCGCCCCAGGAACCGGCATAGCCTTTGACCCGTGGATAACCGAGCGCCTTGGCCACCAGGTAGGTGAAGCCGGAGCGGTGGTGAGTCTGGCAGTGGGTGATGATTTCTTTGTCAGGCGTGATGCCCAATCGTTCGAGGATTTGCGGCATGTCCTTGCGGATGCGCAGGTTGCGCGCCTGGTCCATGCCGGCAGTCCATTCGAAATTGACCGCGCCGGGAATGTGCCCACCTCGGGCTGCGACGACTTTCTCGCCGGAATATTCCAGCGGGCCGCGAGCGTCCCAGATCGCCAGGTCGGCTGCGCCGAGGCGGCTTTGCAGGTACTCGCGGGTGGCGGTGGGGGCTTCGTGCAGCGTCAGGCTGACCGGGCCTGCGACGGGTGCAGGCACTTCGATGGACACCGGCAGGCCTTCGTCCAGCCACGACAGCAAGCCGCCGTCGAGGTAGTGGTAGTTCGAGTGGCCGATCACGTCCAGCAGCCAGATAAACCGCCCGGCCCAGCCGCCGCCTTCATCGTCATAGACCACGTAGACCGTATCCGGGTTGTGCCCGAGCTCGCCGAACAGGGCTTCGAGGTCGGCTTTGGCCGGCAGCAGGCCCGGCGCCGGCGGTTGACCGAGCTGGGTACGCTTGGGGTCGACGAAGCGTGCGCCAGGGATATGGCCGGTGCTGTAGCGGGCGGCGCTGGTCAGGTCCACCAGAATCAGTTCGCGGGCGTCGAGGCGCGGCAGCAGCTCGCTCGGCTCGATCACCAGCGGCAAGCCAGAGAAGTCAGGCATGTGAGGTCTCCAGGGGCGCAAAGGGAAAAGATTGTAGCAAGTTCAGCGGCCGCGGTTGGTAAAGGTATGCAGGGCCCGTTCGATGCATTGCACGGTTTTGCCGAAGGCTTGCACGGTCACGTCCGAGAACGGCCCGCCGCCCTGGTCCACCACCACCAGCATGATCACCCGGCCATTGCAGGTCAGCGAGCGCAGCAGCAGGTGCTCCCCGCGGAACAGGTTGCGCAGGCCCGGTGGCAGCAGCGCCGAAAACTGCGCGTTGTTGTCCGGGTTCAGGCGAACCTGGGCCTGCTGGGCCAGCAACCGTTGCACTATTTTGCTCTGGCTGATGGTAAAACTCATGGCCGCGGCTTCCTTGGGCAGGCCGGCGGTCTGGTGTACACGCACGCTGGTCTGGTTGCGGTCGGCCATCAGGATCATCACCCGGCGCATGCCGCAGGCCACCAACACGTCCCGTGCCGAGGTGGTCAGGTGCATGGCATTGCTGAAGGGGCTCGGTTCCACCAGCAGTGCGGAACATTGCTTGCGCCACTGGCTCAGGTCCTCGGCGCTGGGTGGGGGAGGCGGTAGCAAGCCGGGGTGGATGCGACGGCTGCCCCAGGGCCAGAGCAACGCCACGGCCGGATGCCAGAGGTCCGGCATGGCGTCATGACGGGCGCTGGTGACGGCTTGTTGGTGCAGCTGTTGCTGAACCTCATCCATCGGCATCTGCAGGTACAAACTGGTGAGGTATTGCCAGCGGGCACTGTGGGGGCCGTCCCAGGCCTGTTGCGCTGAGAGTGCCAGGCCGTTGGCCAGCAACACGGTATTGGCCGGTTGATTGAGCCAGCGCCGCAGGGTTGGATCGTCGTCCAGGCGATTCTGCTGGCGCAGCGGGTGCTCGCTGTCCCGGGCGATGCGCAGGACCTGCACCAGCTCGCGGCGTTCATTGAGCAGCAGGCGATAACCTTGCATCACCCAGATCGGCAGGCGCCAGGTCTCCACCAGCGCCAGGCATATTTTCAGCAGGCTGACGCCGAACAATTCGCGCTCTACCTTGCGTGCGGGCTCGCGTTTGTGGACGACCCGCAATTCCCACTCCCCCAGTAACCGCGGGTGAGTCAGGGCCAGTGGCCAGAGCGGCGAGAGAAACAACAGGCTGCCCCAGTGAATGTCCTGCCACAGCCGCGCCAGGCGGCTGGCAAAAAAGCCATTGGCCTGTTGCGTGGCGTGTTGGCTGATCAATTGCAGCTGGCGCAAGGCGATGGGGATTTCGTGCCCCGGCAACGACGGCAGGCGAGCGAGCAGTTCCTCGGTACGCTTGAGACCGAGGCGGTTGATGGCCACTTCGAGATTTTCCGCAGGTTCGGCGAGGCTGCCATGGGTGTGATGGTTGGCCTCGCGGATGACGCTCAGGGCCAGGGCGGGGCTGTCCTGCATCAATTCGGCGATGTCACGCAACGAGCGGCGGCTGTCGGCAATGGCCTTGCAGACCAGGTCATGGCTGGCCTGAGGCACCGGCAGGTGCACGCCATCGAGCAGCTTCACCCAGCCTTCGAGGGTGGTCGGTCGTGGCGTTGGAACCTTCGTTTCGTTAGTCATGGTTGGACGTGATCATCGTATGAATTCTCTACGCCCGGAACGGGGCAAATTGGCTTTTCGCCAGAACAGCCTATAGTCTGGCGCAGTTTTGCCGATAAGGAGAAGAAGAGATTTTTAAGCTTCCGAATATGACCTTGAACCCGACTTAAGTAAGTACTTTCTATCTATGGCTAAAATTATCGGCATCATCGTCGTGTTCGCGAGCGTGCTCGGCGGATACGTACTCTCCCATGGCAAGATTGCCGCGCTGATCCAGCCCTTCGAGGTGTTGATCATCGGCGGCGCGGCCCTCGGTGCATTCCTGCAGGCCAACCCCGGCTATATGACAATGCATGTGCTCAAGAAGTCCTTGAGCATGTTCGGCTCGCGCTTCAGCCACACCTTCTACCTGGAGGTGCTGGGACTGATCTATGAGATCCTCAACAAGAGCCGCCGCGAAGGCATGATGGCGATTGAGGGCGATATCGAAGACGCCGCCGCCAGCCCGATTTTTGCCAAGTACCCTTCGGTGCTGAAGGACGCCCGCATGACGGCGTTCATCTGTGATTATCTGCGCATCATGTCGTCTGGCAACATGGCCCCCCATGAGCTCGAAGGCCTGTTCGACATGGAGCTGTACAGCCTCAAGGAAGACCTGGAGCACCCGTCCCACGCGGTCAACGGCATTGCCGACGGCATGCCTGGTTTCGGTATCGTCGCGGCGGTATTGGGCATCGTGGTGACCATGGCGTCCCTGGGCGATGGCGACCAGAAATCCATCGGCCTGCACGTCGGTGCGGCACTGGTAGGTACCTTCTTCGGTATTTTGGCCGCGTACGGTTTCTTCGGCCCCTTGGCCCACTCCCTGGCCCACGACGCCAAGGAAGAACTCAACGTGTACGAAGCCATCAAGGCGTCCCTGGTGGCTTCGGCCTCGGGCATGCCGCCATCGCTGGCGGTGGAGTTCGGTCGCAAGGTCCTGTACCCGGCGCACCGTCCAAGCTTCGCCGAGCTGGAACAAGCGGTTCGCGGTCGCTAGTGCTTTGCTTTGCAAATACGTTCCTTTTTTGGCGAGTGACTGTTGCTGCCAGACAAGGCGCCGCGACGAGTCATAGCCCGCTATGGCGAGGAGCGGCAAAGCAGTATGGCAGCAACAGGCACCGTCAAAATGGAACAGTATTTGTGAAGCAGAGCACTTAGGTCATGGAAAATAACCAGCCGATCATCGTCAAGCGCGTCAAGCGCATTGCCGGCGGGCACCATGGCGGTGCCTGGAAAATTGCCTTCGCCGACTTCGCAACGGCGATGATGGCGTTCTTCCTGGTGCTGTGGCTGCTGTCCACCGCGACCCCGGAACAGAAAATCGCCATCGCCGGTTACTTCAAGGACCCGGTCGGGTTTTCCGAAAGCGGTACGCCCTACATCATCGACCTGGGCGGTTCGCCGACCCTGGCGCCGGAAAATACCCTCAACCCCGAGGTCAAGTCCCAGCCCCAGCCCGACAAGGTGACGGTGGATTCCGAGCAGGTCGAAGGCATGGCCGAGCAGATCGAGCGCGAGCGCCTGGAATTGTTGTTGCAGGAATTGCAGAACAAGGTCGAAGAGAATCCTGAGCTGCAGAAGTTCAAGGACCAGATCCTGTTCGAGATCACGCCGAACGGCTTGCGCATCCAGATCATGGACGCCGAGAACCGGCCGATGTTCGACTCGGGCAGTGCGCGCCTGAAGCCTTATTTCGAAGACATCCTGCTGGCCATGGCCGACACCATCAAGGCGGTGCCGAACAAGATCAGCATCAGCGGCCATACCGATGCCAAGCCCTACGTTGGCAAAGGTGATTTCGGTAACTGGGAACTGTCTGCCAACCGCGCCAACGCGGCACGTCGCGCCCTGGTGGCCGGCAGTTATCCGGACGAACAGGTGGCGCGGGTGGTCGGTTATGCGTCTTCGGCGTTGTTCGACCGCAAGGACCCGTTCAACCCGGTCAACCGGCGTATCGATATCGTGGTGTTGACCAAGAAGGCCCAGCAAGCGATCGAAGGTTCGCAAACCGATGACCCGGCGCCGGATCCGGCCCAGGGCCAGGGCGCACCGGGGGAAACTCCTGCTTCGCCCGTCACACCTGGCGCGGCGGTCGATCCGAACGCGTTGCCGGCGGACCAGCAACCCGTACCGGCCCATGAGTTGCGCGAGCGCTTGAACCTGTTCGACGACGTGGCGCCGAAACCGGCCGAACCGCCGGCGCAGTGACCTAAGAGCCGATCCAGACCTGTGGGAGCAAGGCTTGCCCGCGATGAAGGCGATACGGTCTTTCAACGACCGAGGTGCCTATTTCGCGAGCAAGCTTTGCTCCCACAGATTCTCTCGACTCACATTCCCTTTAGAATCAGTAACTGCTTTCCGGCAAGCTGGCGATGATCGAGCGGTAGCTGTTCATCCGTTGCTGATGCACGCGGCCTTCTTCCAGGGCCTTGAGCAGGGCACAGCCAGGCTCGCGGTCGTGCTTGCAGTCGCGGAAGCGGCAGGTGCCGATCAGTTCGTTGAACTCGATGAACCCGGCTTCCACATCGGCCCGGCTGACGTGGCCCAGGCCGAACTCGCGGATGCCCGGTGAGTCGATCAATTCACCGCCGCCGGGGAAGTGGAACAGCCGTGCGGTGGTGGTGGTGTGGGTGCCCTGGCCGGACAGCTCGGACAACGGCCCGACGCGCGTCTCGACCTCCGGCAGCAGGCTGTTGACCAGCGATGACTTGCCGACGCCGGACTGGCCGACGAACACACTGATGCGCCCGTCCAGTTGCTGTTGCAATTGCTCCATGCCGTTGCCGTGGTGGGCCGAGACTTCCAGCACCGGGTAACCCAAATCGCGATAGACCGACAGCAGGGCGTTCAGCGCCGGGGCGTTGTGCTCGTCGATCAGGTCGAATTTGTTGAGCAGCAACAGCGGACGGATGCCTGCGTGTTCGGCGGCCACCAGGTAGCGGTCGATCAGGTTGGCGTGGGGCTCGGGCAGCGGGGCGAACACGATGACGATCATGTCGACGTTGGCGGCCACGGGCTTGAGCTGGCCCCGGCTGTCCGGACGGCACAGTTCGGTGTGGCGCGGCAATTGCGCGACGATCACGCCGATGCCCTGGTTGCCGGCACGCCAGACCACCTGGTCGCCCGTCACCAGCGCCGGCAGGTTGGCGCGTAGGTGGCAGCGGAACACCTGGCCGGCCAATTCGCCTTCCCGGGCCTCGACCTCGACCTGCACGCCGAAGTGGGCGATTACCAGGCCTGTCTGTTCAGGGCCCAGGTCGCCACCCTCCAGGGCTTCGACAGCACTGGATTCGCGTTTGGCGGCGCGGGCGGCGCGCTCGCCCTGGATCTTTTCGATGCGCCAGTTCTGACGACGATTGAGTTGGCGTTTGGCCATGGGTGTTCCGTATGAAGAAATGCAGCGAATAGGGTAAAACGGCCGCGAGTTTAGCACGCCCAAGGGGCGGCCTAGGCTAAACTGCGTGGCTACGCCGAGGAGCTTCCCTATGCAAAACCCGCAGAACCTGATCTGGATCGACCTGGAAATGACCGGTCTGAACCCAGACACCGACGTCATCATCGAAATGGCCACCATCGTCACCGACAGCGACCTCAACACCTTGGCCGAAGGCCCGGTCATCGCGATCCATCACAGCGACGCGATCCTGGCCGGCATGGACGAGTGGAACACTCGCCAGCACGGCGGCTCGGGCCTGACCCAGCGGGTGCGCGAGAGCAAGATCAGCATGGCCGAGGCCGAAGCCCAGACCCTCGCCTTCCTGGAGCAGTGGGTGCCCAAGGGCAAGTCGCCGATCTGCGGCAACAGCATCTGCCAGGATCGTCGCTTCCTGTACACCCACATGAAGTCCCTGGAAAGCTACTTCCACTACCGCAACCTGGACGTCTCCACCCTCAAGGAGCTGGCCGCCCGCTGGGCGCCGCAAGTACGCGACAGCTTCCAGAAGGGCGGCAGCCACCTGGCCCTGGACGACATCCGCGAGTCCATTGCCGAGTTGCAGCATTACCGTAAGCACTTCATCAAGTTCTGATTCCAGCGCGCGGCGCTCTTGTGCCGCGGGGATTTGTGGGAGCAAAGCTTGTGGGAGCAAAGCTTGCTCGCGAAACAGGCGACTCGGTCCCTGGAGGACCGCATCGCCTTCATCGCGGGCAAGCCTTGCTCCCACAAACCTTCTCGCCACGGGTTCTGTGTTGGACATGTCGGAGCTGCCCTCTTTTGGTGCCTGCCTGAAATGGCTAGACTGCGCGCCTTCTCGTAAGGACCGCCATCATGTTGCTGATGCTTTATCTGATCGCCATCACCGCTGAAGCCATGACTGGCGCCTTGTCTGCCGGGCGTCGGGGCATGGACTGGTTCGGTGTGGTGCTGATCGCCTGTGTCACGGCGTTGGGTGGCGGTTCGGTGCGTGACGTGCTGCTCGGGCATTACCCGCTCACGTGGGTCAAGCACCCCGAATACCTGGTGCTGACCACGGCGGCGGCGATGTTGACGGTGTTCCTGGCGCGCTGGATGCGCCATCTGCGTTCATTGTTCCTGGTGCTCGACGCCGCGGGGCTGGTGGCGTTCACCCTGATCGGCTGCATGACGGCCCTGGAAATGGGCCATGGCATGTTGGTGGCGTCGGTCAGCGGGGTGATCACCGGGGTGTTCGGCGGTATTCTGCGGGACATCTTCTGCAACGATATTCCGCTGATCTTCCGTCGGGAGCTCTACGCCAGCGTTTCGTTTGCCGCGGCGTGGTGTTATCTGCTGTGCGTCTTCCTGCAACTGCCGAGCGAACAGGCGATCCTTATCACGTTGTTCGGCGGTTTCCTGCTGCGGCTCCTGGCGATTCGTTTTCACTGGGAAATGCCGAAGTTCGTCTACAACGACGAGGTTTGACGCTCGGCATGTTGCCGCAGCGCCCATTCCACGTGCTCGCGCACCAGCTCCGAGGGGTAGTCGCGCCGCGCCTCCAGCGCTTGCAGCACGGGAATCGTTGACGGCGCATTACCCAGGCCCACCGCCAGGTTGCGCAGCCAGCGCTCGTAACCGGCACGGCGCAGCGGTGAACCTTCGGTGCTGCCGAGAAATTTGTCCTCGTCCCACATGAACAGCTCGGCCAGCCCGGCATTGTCCAGATTGTGCCGTGGCTTGAAGTCGCTTTCCCCGGACGGCCGGGCGAAGCGGTTCCATGGGCAGACGATCTGGCAGTCATCGCAGCCGAACACCCGGTTGCCGATCAACGGCCGCAGTTCTTCGGGGATGGCGCTTTTCAGCTCGATGGTCAGGTAGGAAATGCAGCGGCGGGCATCGAGCACGTAGGGCCCGACGAAGGCATTCGTAGGACAGATGTCCAGGCACGCGGTGCATTTTCCGCAATGTTCGCTGGCATGGGGCGGGTCCACCGGCAGCGGCAGGTCGACAAACAGCTCGCTCAGGAAAAAATAGCTGCCGGCCTTGCGGTTCAATACCAGGGTGTTTTTACCGATCCAGCCCAGGCCGGCCTGTTCGGCGATGGCTTTTTCCAGGACCGGCGCGCTGTCGACGAAGGCGCGATAACCAAAGGGACCGATCACCGCCTGAATTTTTTCTGCCAGTTGCTGCACACGTTTACGGATCAATTTGTGGTAATCGCGGCCCAATGCATAACGCGAGACGTAGGCTTTCTCCGGTTGGCCGAGCATCTGCGCCATGTGCGTGTCGCCCGACAGGTAGTCCATGCGCAGGGAAACCACCCGTAGCGTACCCGGCACCAGTTCCTCGGGGTGCGAGCGTTTGCTACCGTGGGCGCCCATGTAGTCCATTTCGCCGTGGTAGCCGGCATCAAGCCAGCGTTGCAGGTGTTGCTCATGCTCGGCAAGGTCCAGGCCGCTGATGCCGACCTGCTGGAAGCCCAGCTCGCGGCCCCACTCCTTGATGGATTGGGCGAGGGCGGGGAGGTCTGTGGGAATGGCAGGCATGAGGCGAGAGAAACCAGAGCTGAGATGCGTATAATTCTGCCAGACATCGGAGCCCGAAGACGCATGCCGCACACTAAAGATGATTTTCCCGACGCGCTGTACAGCGCCGCGCAGGTTCGGGCCCTCGACGCACAACTGATCGCGGCCGGCACCACCGGGTTCGAATTGATGCAGCGCGCCGCCCGCGCCACTTGGCGAGCTATCGTCCGGCGCTGGCCTGATGCCCACGAGCTGACGGTGCTGGCCGGGCATGGCAATAACGCTGGCGATGGCTACCTGGTCGCGACCCTGGCCCGGCGCGCCGGCTGGTCGGTGCGGGTGCTGACGGTGGGCGAACCCCGGCGCTTGCAGGGCGACGCCGCCAATGCCCACGCCGAGGCGGTGGCGGTGGGCGTGCCGATGGAACCGTGGTCGGATGAGGCAGAGTTGCGCGGCGTGTTGCTGGATGCGCTGCTCGGCACGGGCCTGAGTGGTGATGTGCGCGAGCCTTATGTGCGGGCTATCGATACGATCAATGTCAGCGCTCTGCCGGTCGCGGCGGTGGATATCCCCTCGGGGTTGTGCGCCGACACCGGTCGGGTACTGGGCACGGCGGTGGTGGCCGACCTGACCGTGACCTTTATTGGCTTGAAGCTGGGCCTGTTTACCGGCGAAGCGGCGGATCGGGTCGGTGAGCTGGTGTTCAACGACCTGCACGCCGATCCGGATATTGTTGACGCGGCACCGGCCAGTGCCCGATTGCTCTCACCCCATAATCTGCCACGTCTGACGCCTCGCGCCGCCACGTCCCACAAAGGCAAGTTCGGTCACGTGCTGTTGATCGGTGGCGACCGGGGCTTTGGCGGCGCGATCCAGATGAGCGCCGAAAGCGCCCTGCGGTGCGGTGCGGGGATGGTTTCGATGGCGACCCGCAGCGAGCATGTGTCCGCCGCGCTGACGCGTTTGCCGGAAGTGATGGTGCAAGGCACCCATTCGGCGAACCAATTGATGGGCTTGCTCCAGCAGGCCAGCGTGCTGGTGGTCGGGCCGGGCCTGGGCCAGGCCGCGTGGGGCCGCAGCCTGTTGTCGGCGGCGGCCAATGCGCCGCTGCCGCAAGTATGGGATGCCGATGCGCTGAACCTGCTGAGCAGCGGCGATGTCCGCCTGCCTGAGCAGTGTGTCATCACCCCGCACCCGGGCGAGGCGGCGCGATTGTTGGAGTTATCCACAGCCCAGGTGCAGGCCGACCGTCCGGCGGCGGCCCATGCATTGAGCCAGAAATACACCGCCACGGTGATCCTCAAGGGCGCCGGCAGCCTGATTGCCAGCCCGGACGGTCGCCTGGCGGTTTGCAGCCAGGGCCATCCGGCCATGGCCACGGCTGGCCTGGGGGATGTGCTGGCCGGGGTGGTCGGTGCCTTGCTGGCCCAGGGCATGGAGGGCTTCGAGGCCGCCTGCCTGGCGGTCTGGCTGCATGCCAACGCCGGTGCCCAGGCCGGTCGCTCGGGTCGGGGAGTGGCGGCCACCGATCTGATTCCGGCCATTCGTCAGTTGTTGGAGGAGCATTCACCGTGTCTGAAGTAACCCTGTACGTGGCGGACGAACAAGCCATGACACAATTTGGCGCCCGCATCGCGCAGATCACCGCCGGCCACGGCCTGATTTTTCTCGAGGGCGACCTCGGCGCGGGGAAAACCACCCTGTCCCGTGGCATCATTCGCGGCCTCGGGCACGTTGGCTCCGTCAAGAGCCCCACGTTCACCCTGGTCGAGCCCTACGAGATCGGCGACATTCGCGCCTTCCATTTCGACCTGTATCGACTGGTGGATCCTGAAGAGCTGGAATTCCTCGGTATTCGCGATTATTTCGAAGATGATGCCTTGTGCCTGATCGAATGGCCCCAGAAGGGTGCAGGCTTTTTGCCAAAGCCCGACCTGACCATTACCATTGGCGCGCAGAACGGCGGGCGTTCGCTGAAACTGACGCCGCAAGGTTCGCGTGGCGAGTCGTGGTGTGCCGCTTTGGCATTGGAAAACTAATTGATGATGGGGTTTGGTATGCGCTTTCGCGCGGTGGTTGCTGTCGTAGGACTGTTGCTTACGGCACTGGCCGTCGATGCTGTGGCTGAGACAAAGGTCAACAGCGTTCGCCTCTGGCGGGCGCCGGACAACACACGGCTGGTGTTCGACCTGACGGGCCCGGTGCAGCACAGCGTATTCACCCTGACCGCCCCGGATCGCCTGGTGATCGACATCAACGGTGCGTCCCTGGGCGCGCCATTGAACGTGGCGACCGCCAACACGCCGATTACCGCGATGCGCTCGGCGCAGCGTACGCCGACCGACCTGCGGGTGGTCATCGACCTGAAAAAAGCCGTGACCCCGAAAAGCTTCACCCTGGCCCCCAACGCCCAATACGGCAACCGGCTGGTGGTGGACCTGTTCGACAATCCGGCCGATGCGGCGCCACCTCCGCCGCCGCCGACCAATGTCGCCACGGTACCAGCGGTTCCGGTGACCCCGACCGAGCCTGCGCTCAAGCTGCCACCGGCCCCGGCCGGCAAGCGCGATATCATCGTGGTGATCGACGCCGGTCACGGCGGCGAAGACCCGGGCGCCTCGGGCTCGCGCGGGCAGCGTGAAAAAGACGTGGTGCTGTCCATCGCCCGGGAATTGCAGCGCCAGGTCAACGGCATGAAAGGCTTCCGCGCCGAACTGACCCGTACCGGCGACTACTTCATCCCCTTGCGCGGGCGTACCGAAATCGCCCGCAAGAAAGGCGCCGACCTGTTCGTCTCCATCCACGCCGACGCCGCGCCTTCGGCGGCGGCGTTCGGGGCCTCGGTGTTTGCCCTGTCCGACCGCGGTGCCACGTCCGAGACCGCCCGTTGGCTGGCCGACAGTGAAAACCGTTCCGACCTGATCGGCGGTGCCGGCAACGTCAGCCTCGATGACAAGGACCGGATGCTCGCTGGCGTATTGCTCGATTTGTCGATGACGGCCTCGTTGACCTCCAGCCTGAACGTCGGCCAGAAAGTCCTGAGCAACATCGGTCGCGTCACGCCGCTGCACAAGCAGCGCGTCGAGCAGGCCGGGTTCATGGTGCTCAAGTCGCCGGATATCCCGTCGATCCTGGTGGAAACCGGCTTTATCTCCAACGCCAACGAAGCGTCCAAGCTATCGTCTTCCAACCACCAGCAGGCGCTGGCCCGTTCCATCAGCAGCGGCGTGCGGCAGTTCTTCCAGCAGAACCCACCGCCTGGCACCTACATTGCCTGGCTGCGCGACTCCGGCAAGATCGCCCAGGGTCCGCGGGACCATCGGGTCAATCCCGGCGAAACCCTGGCGATGATCGCCGTGCGTTACCAGGTGTCCCCCGCGACCTTGCGCAGCGCCAACAACCTCAAGAGCGATGAGCTCAAGATCGGCCAGACCCTGACCATTCCCGGCAATGACGTGGCGGTCCAGCAATGAGTGATGAAGTGATCGGCGGCAACGCCCGCATCGAACTGCTCAGCCCCCGGCTGGCGAACCAGATCGCCGCCGGTGAAGTGGTCGAGCGCCCGGCGTCGGTCATCAAGGAACTGCTGGAAAACAGCCTTGACTCCGGGGCCAAGCGTATCGACGTGGATGTTGAGCAGGGCGGCGTCAAGCTGCTGCGGGTCCGCGATGACGGTGGCGGTATTTCTTCCGACGACCTGCCGCTGGCCCTGGCGCGTCACGCCACCAGCAAGATCCGCGACCTGGAAGACCTCGAACGGGTCATGAGCCTGGGGTTTCGGGGCGAGGCGCTGGCGTCCATCAGTTCGGTGTCGCGCCTGACCCTCACCTCCCGCACCCGCGACGCCGAGCAGGCCTGGCAGGTCGAGACCGAGGGCAGGGACATGGCCTCTCGCGTGCAGCCTGCGGCCCATCCGGTCGGCACTTCGGTGGAAGTGCGCGACCTGTTCTTCAATACCCCGGCCCGGCGCAAGTTCCTCAAGGCCGAGAAGACTGAATTCGATCACCTGCAAGAAGTCATCAAGCGCCTGGCCCTGGCGCGTTTTGACGTGGCGTTTCATTTGCGCCACAACGGCAAGACCATCCTCAGCCTGCACGAGGCCCACGATGATGCGGCTCGTGCCCGCCGTGTCGGCGCGGTGTGCGGCGCAGGTTTCCTGGAGCAGGCATTGCCCATCGAGGTGGAGCGCAATGGCCTGCACTTGTGGGGTTGGGTCGGGTTGCCGACCTTTTCCCGCAGCCAGGCGGACTTGCAGTATTTCTACGTGAACGGTCGTGCGGTGCGCGACAAACTGGTGGCCCACGCGGTGCGCCAGGCGTATCGCGATGTGCTGTTCAATGGCCGGCACCCGACCTTCGTGCTGTTTTTCGAAGTCGATCCAGCCGTGGTCGACGTCAACGTGCACCCGACCAAGCATGAGGTGCGTTTCCGTGACGGGCGCATGGTCCACGATTTCCTCTACGGCACCTTGCACCGCGCCTTGGGCGATGTGCGCCCGGAAGATCAACTGGCGGCCCCGGCGGCGGTGAGCGGCATGGTCCGGCCAACGGGGTTGGACGCTGGCGAATTCGGGCCCCAGGGCGAAATGCGCCTGGCGGCCAATGCACTGCTGGAGCAGCCCCAGCCTCAGCCGAGCTACAACACGGCCGGGAGCGGTGCTGGCAGCGGCTATCAGTATCAATACACTCCGCGCCCGCAATCCAACGTGCCGGCAGCCGAGGCCCAGGCGGCCTATCGCGAGTTCTTCAAGCCCTTGCCGGAAGCCGGAGCGGCGGCGATGCCCGACGGCCAAGGCGATATCCCGCCGCTGGGCTATGCCCTGGCGCAACTCAAAGGCATCTATATCCTCTCGGAAAATGCCCAGGGCCTGGTCCTGGTGGACATGCACGCGGCCCATGAGCGGATCATGTACGAGCGGCTGAAAATCGCCATGGCCAGCGAAGGCTTGAGCGGCCAGCCATTGTTGGTGCCCGAGTCCCTGGCGGTCAGCCAGCGCGAAGCCGATTGCGCCGAAGAGCATGTGGTCTGGTTCCAGCGCCTGGGCTTCGAATTGCAGCGCCTGGGCCCGGAAACCCTGGCGATCCGTCAGATTCCGGCCTTGTTGAAGCAGGCCGAGGCCAATCGCCTGGTCAGCGACGTGCTGGCGGACTTGATGGAATACGGCACCAGCGACCGCATCCAGGCGCACCTGAACGAACTGCTCGGCACCATGGCCTGCCACGGCGCGATCCGCGCCAACCGGCGCCTGGCCCTGCCGGAAATGAACGGCCTGCTGCGGGACATGGAAAACACCGAGCGCAGCGGTCAATGCAACCATGGCCGGCCGACCTGGACCCAATTGGGCCTGGACGACCTGGACAAACTGTTCCTGCGCGGTCGTTGATGAGCCAGTTGCCACCCGCGATTTTCCTGATGGGGCCGACCGCCGCCGGCAAGACCGACCTGGCCATCGAATTGACCAAGGTCCTGCCCTGCGAGTTGATCAGCGTCGATTCGGCCCTGGTCTACCGGGGCATGGACATCGGCACCGCCAAGCCGTCGAAAGAATTGCTGGCCGAATTTCCCCATCGCCTGATCGATATCCTCGACCCGGCCGAGGCTTATTCGGCGGCCGATTTCCGCCGTGATGCGCTCCAGGCCATGGCCGAGATCACCGCGCGGGGCAAGATTCCGCTGCTGGTGGGCGGCACGATGCTGTATTACAAGGCCTTGGTCGAGGGGTTGGCGGACATGCCGGCGGCCGATCCCGAGGTACGCGCGCAGATCGAAGAAGAGGCCGCGCGCCTTGGCTGGCAAGCCTTGCACGAGCAATTGGCGATCATCGATCCGGAATCGGCGGCGCGTATTCATCCCAATGACCCTCAGCGGCTCAGTCGGGCCCTGGAGGTTTATCGGGTCAGCGGCCAGAGCATGACCGCCCTGCGCCAGCGACAATCTGCGCAAAGTACTGAAGCAGCCGCTTCGGGACTGCAACAATTGCCCTATACTGTCGCGAATCTGGCCATCGCTCCGGCGAACCGGCAAGTGCTGCATCGGCGAATTGAACAAAGATTCACATTAATGTTGGAACAGGGGTTCATAGACGAGGTCGTAGCCCTGCGTGAGCGAAGTGACCTGCATGCCGGGTTGCCGTCTATACGTGCGGTAGGTTATCGACAAGTCTGGGATTACCTGGACGGCAAGCTGACGTCAGCCGAGATGCAGGAGCGTGGGATCATTGCCACGCGCCAATTGGCGAAACGCCAGTTCACCTGGCTGCGCAGCTGGACTGACTTGCATTGGCTCGACAGTCTCGATTGCGACAATCTGCCACGCGCCTTGAAATACCTTGGGACCATCTCCATATTGAGCTGAGTCCTTGCAATTGCCGTCTATCCTTGGGGGTGTGACGGCCCAAGCCATCTGATTCCGATTTTTATTATTGATCCTTAAAGGAGTGCGGCACATGTCAAAAGGGCATTCGCTACAAGACCCTTACTTGAACACTTTACGTAAAGAGAAAGTTGGGGTGTCCATCTATCTGGTCAACGGGATCAAACTGCAAGGCACGATCGAGTCTTTCGACCAGTTCGTCATCCTTCTGAAAAACACCGTCAGCCAAATGGTCTACAAGCACGCGATCTCGACAGTCGTGCCAGTTCGTCCAATTCGTCTGCCTAGCGCAACCGAATCCGAAGGCGGTGACGCTGAACCGGGTAACGCCTGATAGGAGCCTCCTTTGTTCTTTGAGCGCCACGGTGGTGGTGAACGGGCCATTCTCGTTCACTTGGATGGACAGGACCCTGAGGCGCGCGAAGATCCGCAGGAGTTTCAGGAATTGGCACTTTCGGCCGGCGCCGAGACCGTCGCGTTTTTCAACGTGCCGCGTCATCGGCCAACCGCCAAGTTCCTGATCGGCAGTGGCAAGGTCGAGGAGTTGCGCGACCTGGTCAAGGCCGAACAGGTCGATCTGGTGATTTTCAATCACATCCTCACGCCCAGTCAGGAACGTAACCTCGAACGTGTCTTCGAGTGTCGCGTGATCGACCGTACGGGGCTGATTCTCGATATTTTCGCCCAGCGCGCCCGCACCCATGAAGGCAAGCTCCAGGTCGAACTGGCCCAGCTTGAGCACATGAGTACGCGGTTGGTTCGCGGCTGGACTCACCTTGAGCGGCAAAAAGGCGGTATCGGCCTGCGCGGCCCGGGTGAAACCCAGTTGGAGACCGACCGGCGCTTGTTGCGGGTCCGCCTGCGCCAGATCAAGGGGCGGCTGGAAAAGGTCCGCAGCCAGCGCGAGCAGTCGCGACGCGGCCGCAAGCGCGCGGATATCCCGACGGTTTCACTGGTGGGTTATACCAACGCCGGCAAATCGACGCTGTTCAATAACGTCACCCAATCCGATGTCTACGCCGCCGACCAATTGTTCGCCACGCTCGACCCGACCCTGCGTCGGCTCGACCTGGACGACCTCGGGCCGATCGTGCTGGCCGACACCGTGGGCTTCATCCGTCACCTGCCGCACAAGCTGGTCGAGGCTTTCCGGGCTACGCTCGAAGAGTCGAGCAACTCCGACCTGCTGCTGCACGTGATCGATGCCGCCGAACCGGACCGGATGCTGCAGATCGAGCAGGTGATGGTGGTGCTGGGCGAGATCGGGGCCCAGGACTTGCCGATCCTCGAGGTATACAACAAACTCGATTTGCTCGAAGGCGTGGAGCCGCAGATCCAGCGCGATGCCGACGGCAAGCCGCAACGGGTCTGGCTGTCGGCCCGTGATGGCACCGGCCTGGACCTGCTCAAGCAGGCCGTGGCCGAGCTGTTGGGCAACGATCTGTTTGTTGGCACCCTGAAGTTGCCACAACGTTTCGCCCGGCTGCGTGCCCAGTTCTTTGAGCTGGGGGCCGTGCAAAAAGAAGAACACGACGAAGATGGCGTCTGCCTGCTGGCTGTTCGCCTGCCTCGGGCGGAGCTCAATCGGCTGGTCAGCCGCGAAGGGCTGCAACCGATGGAGTTCATCGAGCAACACACTTTGCAATAAAAGCCTGAGAAAGCTGTGTCAGGCATTCTGTAGCATTGGTCGGCGCGCCGTGGGTGCGTCTTTGCTTTATCAGATGGAGAGCGCTATGGCTTGGAATGAGCCGGGTGGCAACTCGAATAATCAGGATCCTTGGGGTGGCAAGCGTCGTAACAACGGCGACCGCAAGGGGCCACCGGATCTCGACGAGGCCTTCCGAAAGCTGCAGGAAAGCCTGAACGGTTTGTTCGGTGGCGGTAAAAAACGCGGTGACGAGGGTGGCGGTCGTCCGGGCAAGGGTGGCGGTTTCGGCTTGCTCGGCATCGGTCTGGTCGTGCTGGCGGCTGTCTGGCTGTACAGCGCGGTCTATGTCGTGGACGAGCAGGAGCAGGCCGTAGTGCTGCGCTTCGGCAAGTACTACGAGACGGTTGGGCCGGGCCTGAATATCTATTTCCCGCCGATCGACCAGAAGTACCTGGAAAACGTCACGCGTGAGCGGGCGTACACCAAGCAGGGCCAGATGCTGACCGAAGACGAGAACATCGTCGAAGTGCCGCTGACCGTGCAATACAAGATCACCAACCTGCAGGACTTCGTGCTGAACGTCGACCAGCCGGAAATCAGCCTGCAGCACGCGACCGAAAGTGCCTTGCGCCATGTGGTGGGTTCCACCGCCATGGACCAGGTGCTGACTGAAGGTCGTGAACTGATGGCCAGCGAAATCAAGGAGCGCCTGCAACGGTTCCTCGATACCTATCGCACCGGTATCACCGTCACCCAGGTCAACGTCCAGAGCGCGGCAGCCCCGCGTGAGGTCCAGGAAGCCTTCGACGACGTGATCCGTGCCCGTGAAGACGAGCAGCGTTCGCGTAACCAGGCCGAAACCTATGCCAACGGCGTCGTGCCGGAAGCCCGTGGTCAGGCCCAGCGCATCATCGAGGATGCCAACGGTTACCGTGACGAAGTGGTCTCCCGCGCCAAGGGTGAGGCTGATCGCTTCACCAAGCTGGTGGCCGAATATCGCAAGGCTCCAGAAGTCACCCGCGAGCGTCTGTACCTGGACACCATGCAGGAAGTCTTCAGCAACACCAGCAAGGTCCTCGTGACCGGCAACAAGAACGGCCAGAGCAATCTGCTGTACCTGCCGCTGGACAAGATGGTCGAGAGCGGTCGCAACACCAGCACGCCACCGACCAGTTCGGCGGCCGTCAGCAATGAAGCCAACGCTCGCGCGGCGGCGGACCTGCAGCAACAGCAAGCACGTACCAGGGAGAGTCGCTGATGAGCAATAAATCGCTGATCGCCCTTATTGTCGGTGTCGTCGTGGCGATCGCTGCCTGGAACTGCTTCTACATCGTGGCTCAGACCGAGCGCGCGGTGTTGCTGCAATTCGGTCGCGTGGTCCAGGCTGATGTCCAGCCGGGGCTGCATGTGAAGGTGCCGTACGTCAACAAGGTGCGCAAGTTCGACGGCCGCCTGATGACGCTGGACGCGCCGACGCAACGCTTCCTGACGCTGGAAAAGAAAGCCGTGATGGTGGATGCCTATGCCAAGTGGCGCGTGAAGGATGCCGAGCGCTTCTACACCGCGACCTCGGGCCTGAAGCAGATCGCCGACGAGCGCCTGTCCCGTCGTCTGGAGTCGGGCCTGCGTGACCAGTTCGGTAAGCGCACGTTGCATGAAGTGGTGTCCGGTGAGCGTGATGCGCTCATGGCCGACATCACTCGTTCGCTGAACACGATGGCGGAAAAAGAGCTGGGTATCGAAGTGGTCGATGTCCGGGTCAAGGCCATCGATCTGCCGAAGGAAGTGAACCGCAGCGTGTTCGAGCGGATGAGTACCGAGCGTGAGCGTGAAGCCCGCGAGCACCGCGCCAAGGGTAACGAGCTGGCCGAAGGCATCCGTGCCGACGCCGATCGTCAACGCCGTGTGCTGCTGGCCGAAGCCTATCGTGAATCGGAAGAGGTCCGTGGTGATGGTGATGCCCAGGCCGCTGCGATCTACTCCAAGGCTTATGGTCAGGATCAGGAGTTCTACGGGTTCTACCGTAGCCTGCGTGCCTACCGCGAAAGCTTCGCGAACAAATCCGACGTCATGGTCCTGGACCCAAGCAGTGACTTCTTCCGCTACCTGGAAAAGGCCAAGCCTTGATGCGACGTTGACCTGAGACACTCCGCCCGGCGGCTAAAGCGTCGGGCGGGGTGATCCTTTGGGAAAACGTGTGTATGATGCGGCAGCCGGGAAATTCCCGGCTTTTTTGCGTCTGCACGTTCGATTGCGGTTCATAGGTGCAGGCGTCGGGTTGAACGACTCGACAGGTTTTTCGAGGGAAGTGCTGGGCGAGGCCGATTACGGGCCATTCGTCACGTCGCTCTTGCGCGTTTTTTGCCTGGGATGCGCGCCTGGCGCAGGCATTTTCTGCTTCACTCAAGGCCAGCCCGAAAGCTGGCCGCCCGGACCATAGGGGAATGGCGTAATGGCAACGGTAGACCGCTGGCTGCTGCCAGATGGCATCGAAGAAGTACTGCCACCGGAAGCTGCGCGTATCGAAGTAGCGCGTCGGCAGGTGTTGGATCTGTTCCAGAGTTGGGGTTACGAGTTCGTCGTCACCCCGCATATCGAGTACCTGGAATCCCTGCTCACCGGCGCGGGCCAGGACCTGGACCTGCGCACCTTCAAGGTTATCGACCCGCAGTCGGGCCGGCAGATGGGCTTTCGTGCCGATATCACGCCGCAAGTGGCGCGCATCGATGCACACACCCTGCGCCGCGAAGGTCCGAGCCGCCTGTGCTACGCCGGCAGCGTGCTGCATGCCCAGCCGCGTGCCTTGTCGTCTTCGCGCAGCCCGATCCAGTTGGGCGCCGAGTTGTATGGCGACGCCAGCCCGAGCAGCGACGTAGAAGTCATCAGCCTGATGTTGGCCATGCTGCAACTGGCTGACGTGCCGGATGTCCACATGGACCTGGGGCATGTCGGCATCTATCGCGGCCTGGCCCGTGCGGCCGGTTTGTCCGGTGAAGTGGAGCAACAGCTGTTCGATGCCCTGCAGCGCAAGGCCATCGACGAAGTCATCAGCCTGACCGAGGGCCTGCCGGCCGATCTGTCGGACATGCTGCGGGCGCTGGTGGGCCTGTGTGGCGGACGTGAAGTATTGGCCGCTGCCCGTGAACGCCTGGCCCATGCGCCGGCGCCTGTGTTGGCGGCGCTGGACGACTTGCTGGCGATTGCCGAGCGTCTGTCGGTGCGTTTCCCCGAGTTGCCGTTGTATTTCGACCTGGGTGAGTTGCGCGGTTATCACTACCACACGGGTGTCGTGTTCGCCGTGTTCGTCCCGGGCGTGGGCCAGTCCATCGCCCAGGGCGGCCGTTATGACGACATCGGTGCCGACTTCGGTCGTGCCCGTCCGGCGACCGGTTTCTCTACCGATTTGAAAACCCTGGTGACCCTGGGGCGTGCTGAAGTCGAGCTACCGTCTGGCGGTATCTGGATGCCTGACAGTACGGATGCGGCACTCTGGCAAGCAGTCTGCCAGTTGCGCAGTGAGGGTCAGCGTGTCGTCCAGGCCTTGCCTGGGCAACCTTTGGCCGCCGCCCGTGAAGCGGACTGCGACCGGCAATTGATTCAGCAGAACGGGCTTTGGCAAGTATTGCCGCTGGCTTCTTGAGTTTTCCTGCCGGCCGTGGCCGGCACCAAGTTTGCGCGAATGAGGACAAGTGTTATGGGTAAGAATGTCGTAGTCCTGGGCACCCAGTGGGGTGATGAGGGCAAAGGCAAGATCGTTGATCTGCTGACCGAACATGCTGCCGCCGTAGTGCGCTACCAGGGTGGCCACAACGCAGGTCACACCTTGGTGATCGACGGTGAAAAAACCGTTCTGCACCTGATTCCGTCGGGCGTACTGCGCGAAGGCGTCCAGTGCCTGATCGGCAACGGTGTGGTGGTTGCTCCCGACGCCTTGCTGCGGGAAATCATCAAGCTGGAAGAAAAAGGCGTGCCGGTGCGCGAGCGCCTGCGTATCAGCCCGTCCTGCCCGCTGATCCTGTCCTATCACGTCGCGCTGGACCAGGCCCGTGAAAAGGCCCGTGGCGAGCTGAAGATCGGCACCACCGGTCGCGGCATCGGCCCGGCCTACGAAGATAAAGTTGCCCGTCGTGGCCTGCGCATCGGTGACCTGTTCCACCGTGAGCGTTTCGCCGCCAAGCTGGGCGAGTTGCTGGACTACCACAACTTTGTCCTGGTCAATTACTACAAAGAACCGGCCATCGACTTCCAGAAAACCCTGGACGAGTGCATGGAGTACGCCGAGCTGCTCAAGCCGATGATGCTCGACGTCACTGCCGAGCTGCACGAGCTGCGTCGCGCTGGCAAGGACATCATGTTCGAAGGTGCCCAGGGTTCGCTGCTGGACATCGACCACGGTACCTATCCGTACGTCACCAGCTCCAACACCACCGCCGGCGGCATCGCCACCGGTTCGGGTTTCGGTCCGATGTATCTGGATTACATCCTGGGTATCACCAAGGCCTACACCACTCGCGTGGGTTCGGGTCCGTTCCCGACTGAGCTGTTCGACGACGTCGGCGCCTTCCTGGCCAAGCGTGGCCACGAGTTCGGTGCTACCACCGGCCGTGCCCGTCGTTGTGGCTGGTTCGATGCCGTCATCCTGCGTCGTGCCATCGACGTCAACAGCATCTCGGGCCTGTGCCTGACCAAGCTGGACGTGCTGGACGGCTTGGAAACCATCAACATCTGCGTGGGCTACAAGAACCAGGACGGCGCCGTCATCGACGCACCGACCGACGCCGACAGCTACATCGGCCTGGAGCCGGTGTACGAGCAGATGCCGGGCTGGACCGAATCGACCGTGGGCGCCAAGACCCTGGAAGAGCTGCCAGTGGCGGCTCGCAACTACATCAAGCGCGTTGAAGAGTTGGTCGGTGCGCCGATCGACATTATTTCGACGGGGCCGGATCGCAACGAAACCATCGTTCTGCGTCACCCGTTTGCCTGATAAGTCGTTGATGTAAAAAACAAAGGCCCCTCGTTTGGGGCCTTTGTCGTATCTGCCTGCCGAACGGCACGACCTTTGCTATGCATCGTTAACAATAAGTACTTCTTTGAAGTGCCATCAATTTAATGGCGTTTAGTAGAGGGATTCCCCTGTGTCGGCCGTTCTCTCACTGTTACAAAGCCGTCTATTGCGGCCTGTGTTCGTTACCCTGGGTATCGCCCTTTTGGTGCAAGTGCTCGTGGCTGTCGCGCTGACTCGAAGCACGGTCACCGCGCTGGAGGCCGAGCTAGGGGCCCGGCTGGGGGGTGATAGTCAGAAGCTGTCTGGCGAGCTGGAGCAGGCCGGACGCGAGGTCACCTCAAGCCTGGACAGTTTGTCTGTCAGCACTCGTCAGCGCCTCACCGCCGGTTTATCGACGCGCCTGAAGGACGAGCAGGCGCAGTTGCGCACGACCCTCGAGAAATCGCTCAAGGATTCCGCCAACGATATGGCGCAACTCCTGGCCTCGGTCGCGCCACGCGCCATGTGGGACAGCGACATACCGACCCTTTCCGAATTCGCCCGCCGGGCCCAGCGCAACCCCAATGTGTTGTTCGTTATTTATGACGATGCCAATGGTGAGCACCTGACTCGCTACCTGAATCGGGAAAACCCGATCAACAAGGCGCTGCTGGAGAAAGGCAAGGGCGAGCGGGCGTTGGACAAAGTGCTGGATGCGGCGAAGAGCGACCCGTCGGTGTATTACCTTGAGGCCTCGATCAGCCCCAACGGCGTAGAGATTGGCAAAGTATTGATGGGCGTTTCCACGGCTTCCGTTGACGCTGACCTGAAGGCGCTGGACCAACGCTTTTTGGCCTTGATCGCCAGCAGCGACCAGTTGGTCGGTGACAGCCTCAAGGGGGCGGCGGCCGACAGCGCCACCGCCATGCGCGGTCGTCTGGAGTCGGCCCAGGCCACCGCCACGCAGATGCAGACCAATACCGCCAGCACCGTGCAGGAAGCAGCAGGCACCTTGCGCTGGCGCATCGGCCTGGGCCTGGCGCTGGTGGGCTTTGGCGTGCTGGTGCTGCTGGCTGTGGTGCTGGGGCGTCGGGTGGTCAATCGCTTGAAGTTGCTGATCGCGGCCATGAATGACTTGGCGGCGGGCGAGGGTGACCTGACCAAGCGTGTGCAAATCAACAGCAAGGACGAAATCGGCGACATGGCCTCAGCGGTCAATCGCTTTGTGGATAAGTTGCAACCCATCGTGCGCGAGGCGGGTGATGTGGCCCAGCGTACCGGTGTGGAAATCGGTGCGATGACCTTGCGCAACTCTGGTGCCGATGCGGCGGCCGGGATGCAGCGAGATGAGGTGGCCGAGAGCCTGCGTGCGCTGTCGCAAATGGCGGATGAGGCTCAATCGGAAAGCCAGGCGATGCAGGCGGCTTTGCAGCAGGTGGTGGAGATCCGCCAGGCCACCGATGAAAACACCCGCACTTCGGCCAAGGTCGGTAGCTTGATCGAGGCGTTGGCCGGGCAGGTGGACACTGGGGCGAAAGTGATCGAGCGGCTGGCGCAGCAGAGCGAACAGATCGAAGTGGTGCTGACGGTGATTCACGGCATCGCCGAGCAGACTAACTTGTTGGCCTTGAACGCGGCCATCGAGGCGGCGCGGGCCGGGGAAACCGGGCGCGGGTTTGCTGTGGTGGCGGATGAGGTGCGGGCTCTGGCGAGCAAGACCCAAAGCTCAACGGGCGATATCCAGGCGCATATCGTGGCTTTGCAGCAGGGGGCTCGCGAGGCGGTGGCCGCTATCGGCCAGGCCGGGCGCCAGGCCAGCGAAGGCTTGTTGGTACTGCGAGACAGCGCGCGGTTGCAGCAGTCGGTGCAGGCATCCGTAGAGCAGGTGCATGCGGCCATCGGCTTGGCGACTCAGGCGGCGGCTCATCAGGCCCAGGGTGCGCAAGCGGTGCGCGGGCGGGTGGAAACCATTCACGCCCAGGCCGAGAAGGCGGCCCAGGCCGTGGTCGAGACCACCGCCAGCGGCAAGGTGCTCGACAACCTGGCGGCGCAGTTGAAGGCCAGCCTGGGGCAGTTCAGGGCCTGATCGGGCGGCTGGGCTGACCTCATCGCGAGCAAGCTCATGATGAGCTCTGTAGGAGCTGGCGAAGCCTGCGATCTTTTGATCTTTCACTCGCGATTCAATTGCCCGGAGAAAGATCGCAGCCTCGTTGCACTCGGCAGCTCCTACGGTTCGTGTTTGGCGGGAGAGAAGGGGTAAGGAGGCCAGAAACGCAAAAACCCGCTTTCGCGGGTTTCTGTGAGGTTCAAGGCCGTAACCTTGAAGCTTGAATTGGTGCCCAGAAGAAGACTCGAACTTCCACGACCTTGCGGTCACCAGCACCTGAAGCTGGCGTGTCTACCAATTTCACCATCTGGGCAGCATCTTCAGCGTTGCCGCTGTTGATGTGGCGCACTATACGGAGCGCATTTTGATCTGTAAACCCCTGTTTTTGTTTTAGTAATTGCCAAACGCAATTGCAGGGGCCAAAAATGCAAAAACCCGCTTTCGCGGGTTTTTGTTGAGCCTGCAGGCCATTGACCTGTTGCTCGAAATTGGTGCCCAGAAGAAGACTCGAACTTCCACGACCTTGCGGTCACCAGCACCTGAAGCTGGCGTGTCTACCAATTTCACCATCTGGGCAATATCGACATCGTGTGTACGTCGTCGATGGCGCGCACTATACGGAGCGTCTTTTTAACTGTAAACCCCTCCTGAGAAAAAAACCGCTAAATTTCACGAGCGGTGCTTTTCCGGGCTTCCAAGGCAGGCCAAATGGCTTTAGAAAAGCGATCGGATGCTTGAAATTTCCCGTTTCATTAAGCCTATGCCAAACTAACCCGCATATAGACAAGGTGAAAACTCTCTAATGGCCGATTGGCAGTCCCTCGATCCCGAGGCCGCTCGTGAAGCGGAAAAATATGAAAACCCTATTCCTAGCCGCGAACTGATCCTGGCGCATCTCGCCGATCGGGGTTCGCCTGCTAGCCGCGAGCAGTTGGTCGAAGAGTTCGGTCTGACCACCGAGGACCAACTCGAAGCCCTGCGCCGCCGTCTGCGCGCCATGGAGCGCGACGCTCAACTGATCTACACCCGGCGCGGCACCTATGCGCCGGTGGACAAGCTCGACCTGATCCTGGGCCGCATCGCCGGTCACCGTGACGGCTTCGGTTTCCTGATCCCGGACGACGGCAGCGACGACCTGTTCATGAGCCCGGCGCAAATGCGCCTGGTGTTCGACGGTGACCGTGCCCTGGCCCGTGTTTCCGGCCTGGACCGTCGTGGTCGCCGTGAAGGCGTGATCGTCGAAGTGGTGTCTCGTGCCCACGAATCCATCGTCGGCCGTTACTTCGAAGAAGGCGGTATCGGTTTTGTTGTGCCGGATAACCCGAAGGTCCAGCAGGAAGTGCTGATTACCCCGGGCCGTAATGGCGCCGCCAAGGTGGGTCAGTTCGTCGAGGTGAAAATCACCCACTGGCCGACTGCGCGCTTCCAGCCCCAGGGCGATATCGTTGAAGTGGTCGGCAACTACATGGCGCCGGGCATGGAGATTGACGTCGCGCTGCGCACCTACGACATCCCTCACGTCTGGCCCGAAGCTGTGCTCAAGGAAGCCGCCAAGCTCAAGCCGGAAGTTGAAGAGAAAGATAAAGAAAAACGCATCGACCTGCGCCATCTGCCGTTCGTCACTATTGACGGCGAAGATGCCCGCGACTTCGACGATGCGGTCTACTGCGAAGCCAAGCCTGGCAAGCTGCGCCTGTTCTCCGGCGGCTGGAAGTTGTTCGTCGCGATTGCCGACGTGTCCAGCTACGTGAAGATCGGTTCGGCTCTGGATAACGAAGCCCAGGTGCGCGGCAACTCCGTGTATTTCCCTGAGCGCGTGATCCCGATGCTGCCCGAGCAGCTGTCCAACGGCCTGTGCTCGCTGAATCCGAAAGTCGACCGTTTGGCCATGGTGTGCGAGATGACCATCTCCAAAACCGGCGAAATGACCGACTACCAGTTCTACGAAGCGGTGATCCACTCCCAGGCGCGCCTGACCTACAACAAGGTCAGCACCATCCTGGAAACGCCGAAGACCAGTGAAGCCAAGGCCCTGCGTACCGAATACGCTGGCGTGGTGCCGCACCTCAAGCAGCTGTACTCGCTGTACAAGGTGTTGCTGGGTGCCCGTCACGTGCGTGGCGCGATCGATTTCGAGACCCAGGAAACCCGGATTGTCTTTGGTTCCGAGCGCAAGATCGCCGCAATCACCCCGACGACCCGCAACGATGCGCACAAGCTGATCGAAGAGTGCATGCTGGCGGCCAACGTGGCCACCGCGGAATTCCTCAAGAAGCACGAGATTCCTGCGTTGTACCGCGTGCACGACGGCCCGCCGCCGGAGCGTCTGGAAAAACTGCGCGCCTTCCTCGGCGAGCTCGGCCTGTCCCTGCACAAAGGCAAGGATGGCCCGACGCCGAAGGACTACCAGGCACTGCTGGCCAGCATCAAGGACCGTCCGGATTACCATGTGATCCAGACCGTGATGCTGCGCTCCCTGAGCCAGGCGGTTTACAGCGCCGACAACCAGGGCCACTTTGGCCTGAATTACGAGGCGTACACCCACTTCACCTCGCCGATTCGCCGTTACCCGGACCTGCTCACGCACCGCGCGATCCGCAGCGTGATCCATTCCAAGCAGAACACCCCGCACGTCAAGCGCGCCGGTGCCATGACCATTCCGAAGGCACGGATCTATCCGTACGACGAGGCGGGCCTGGAGCAGTTGGGCGAGCAGTGCTCCATGAGCGAGCGCCGCGCCGACGAAGCTACCCGCGACGTGGTGAACTGGCTCAAGTGCGAGTTCATGAAAGACCGCGTGGGCGAGTCGTTCCCTGGCGTGATCACTGCAGTGACCGGCTTTGGTTTGTTTGTCGAGCTGACCGACATCTACGTCGAGGGCTTGGTGCACGTCACCGCCTTGCCGGGTGATTACTACCACTTCGATCCTGTGCACCACCGCCTGGCGGGCGAGCGCACCGGTCGCAGCTTCCGTCTGGGCGACACCGTGGAAGTGCAGGTCATGCGCGTCGACCTCGATGAACGCAAGATCGACTTCGGGATGTCTGACAAGCCCGCCGAAGCACCGACTGGCCGTAAAAAGCGTGGCAACGAGACGGCAGCGCCTGCGACCAAAGGTAAAGGTAAAGGTGCTCCTGCAAAAACCGCAGAGCCTGAGCCAGCCAGGGCCGGTCGCCGTTCGTCTGTCAAGGACAAGGCTCCCGAAGCCTACCGCCCCAGCGACGCTGCGGCGAAAAACGCCGAACTGCGCAAGAGCCGCGAGTTGAAGCAGCAGTTGCTCAACGAAGCCAAAAGCGGTGGTAAAGCGGCGTCTGGGGGAAAGTCCCACGGGGCGGAAAAACCGTCGAGCAAGCCAAGTAAACACCGTAAAGGCCCGCCAAAAGCGGGTTCGGCCCCCGCGAAAAGCGGTGGGTCGCGCAAACCGAAGGCCAAGTCATGAGTCTGGAAAAAATCTACGGCGTGCACGCCGTAGAAGCACTGCTGCGTCACCACCCTAAACGTGTCAAGCAAGTATGGTTGGCGGAAGGTCGCAGCGAGCCGCGTGTGCAAGCGCTGGTCGAACTGGCCACCCAAAACAAGGTCGCCATCGGCCAGGCCGAGCGTCGTGAAATGGACGTGTGGGTCGAAGGCGTTCACCAGGGTGTGGTTGCGGACGTAAGCCCGAGCCAGGTCTGGGGCGAGGCGATGCTCGACGAACTGCTCGATCGCACCGAAGGCGCGCCCTTGCTGCTGGTGCTGGACGGCGTGACCGACCCGCATAACCTCGGCGCGTGCCTACGTTCGGCGGATGCGGCGGGTGCGTTGGCGGTGATCGTGCCTAAAGACAAGTCGGCAACCTTGACGCCGGCTGTGCGTAAGGTCGCCTGCGGCGCGGCGGAAGTGATTCCGCTGGTGGCGGTGACCAACCTGGCGCGCACCCTGGAAAAACTCCAGCAGCGCGGCTTGTGGGTGGTCGGCACGGCAGGCGAAGCCGAGGTCAGCATTTATGACCAGGACCTGACGGGCCCGACGATCCTGATCATGGGGGCCGAAGGCAAGGGCATGCGCCGCTTGACCCGCGAGCATTGCGACTACCTGGTCAAGCTGCCGATGGTCGGCAGCGTCAGCAGCCTCAACGTTTCGGTTGCGACTGGCGTGTGCCTGTTCGAAGCGCTGCGCCAGCGCAGCGTCAAGCCTGCTACCAAAAAGCCCTGACATACCCATGTAGGAGCTGACGAGTGCAACGAGGCTGCGATCTTGTCCCTGACAGTTGAGTCTCAAGCGAAAGATCAAGATCAAGATCAAAAGATCGCAGCCTTCGGCAGCTCCTGCATTTTTCAGCCTCGCAATCGTCAGTGGCTGTTCAAATAATCGCCAATTGCCTTGCACCTCTCTCAGCCCTTCTCTACAATTGCGCCCCTTGCTGTGATGGCAGGCACTTATGTGTCTAGCGTCCACAAGTCCATAAGTGTCATTCACTCCTTGTCTGACCGTTTTTGAGCGGCAGGCTACAACCCGTAAGGAGCATTCATGCGTCATTACGAAATCATCTTTTTGGTCCACCCGGATCAAAGCGAGCAAGTCGGCGGCATGGTTGAGCGTTACACCAAGCTGATCGAAGAAGACGGCGGCAAAATCCACCGTCTGGAAGATTGGGGCCGTCGTCAACTGGCCTACGCAATCAACAATGTTCACAAGGCTCACTACGTGATGCTGAACGTTGAGTGCACTGGCAAGGCCCTGGCCGAGCTGGAAGACAACTTCCGCTACAACGATGCAGTGATCCGTAACCTGGTCATCCGTCGCGAAGAAGCCGTCACCGGCCAATCCGAGATGCTCAAGGCTGAAGAAAACCGCAGTGAGCGCCGTGAGCGTCGCGACCGTCCTGAGCACTCTGACAGCGCCGATGGCGATGACAGCGATAGCGACAGCGACAACAGCGATAACGCTGACGAGTAATCCACGGACCTTTTAAGGAGCCAATCACATGGCACGTTTCTTCCGTCGTCGTAAATTCTGCCGCTTCACCGCTGAAGACGTGAAAGAGATCGATTACAAAGATCTCAACACTCTGAAAGCCTACGTATCCGAGACCGGCAAAATCGTTCCAAGCCGTATCACCGGTACCAAAGCTCGTTATCAGCGTCAGCTGGCCACCGCTATCAAGCGCGCCCGCTTCCTGGCCCTGCTGGCCTACACCGACAGCCACGGCCGCTGAGACCGGGCAGTCGACGAGTAGTAAGGGATTGAATGCATGCGCGCCTTAGCTGACTTCATCATGCGGGGACGTGTGCAGGCCACGTTGGTTGTGGCCGGATCCGCGGCATTGCCGCTGTTGTTCTGGTTGAGTGCCGCCGCTGGGTGCCTTGTGCTCCTGCGGCGCGGTTCGGACGCCTTGAGCGTCCTGGGTATCGGGATGTTGTCAGCGTTGGTGAGCTGGTACTTCCTGAAAGACCCGACAACACTCCTGGTGTTGCTCGGGGCTTGTGGCCTGGCGTTGGTTCTGCGCGCCGGACATACCTGGAACCGCGTGCTGCTATGCAGCGTGGCCGTGGGGTTGTTGTGTGCGGTGAGCCTGGGAACTGTATTCAGTTCCTTCATCGAGTCACTGGCGCAGACGTTCGAAGACGTCCTGCCGCTGGCGATGGGTGGGGTCTACGAGACGTTCTCGGCAGACCAGAAGGCGTTGTTCACCGCCCTGAGCGCTCCGCTGATGATCATCTCGATAGCGTTATCGTCGCAGATCTTTAGCGTGCTGTGCCTGATTCTTGGGCGCTATTGGCAGGCGTTGTTGTATAACCCCGGTGGTTTCGGTCGCGAATTTCGCGCCATCCGATTCCCCAAGAGCGTGGCGCTGTCACTGCTGGCCGTCATGTGTGTTGCCCCGTTTTTCGGGCTGCATGCACTGATCCTGTTGCCGTTGTGCGGTGTACCGCTGGTCTTCGCCGGCCTGGCCCTGATTCACGGGCTGGTGGCGCAGAAACGACTGGCCACTTTCTGGCTGGTGGGGATGTACGTGACGTTGTTGCCTTTCATGCACTTGCTCGGTCCGTTGCTCGTGGTCATGGCCATCGTTGACAGCCTGATTGATTTTCGCGGTCGTATGGCGTCGAAAGACGCCGACAACGCGAACGGTGAAGGTTAAAAGTTAGAGGATTTTCACATGCAACTGATCCTTCTGGAAAAAGTCACCAACCTGGGCAACCTGGGTGACAAAGTAAACGTTAAGGCCGGTTACGGTCGTAACTACCTGCTGCCTTACGGCAAAGCCACCGCTGCGACCGCTGCCAACCTGGCTGCGTTCGAAGAGCGTCGTGCTGAGCTGGAAAAAGCTGCCGCAGACCGTAAAACCTCGGCTGAAAGCCGTGCTGCCCAACTGGCCGAGCTGGAAGTGACCATCACTGCCACCGCTGGCGACGAAGGCAAGCTGTTCGGTTCGATCGGTACTCACGACATCGCTGACGCACTGACCGCCTCCGGCGTTGAAGTTGCGAAAAGCGAAGTTCGTCTGCCGAACGGCACCATCCGCAACGTAGGCGAATTCGACGTAGCCGTGCACCTGCACGCCGAAGTTGAAGCCACCGTACGCGTTGTCGTGGTAGCAGCCTAAGCAACACCTGTCGGTTGGCACCCTCGGGTGCTTGCCGGTAACATCGGGCACGATCCTGTTTACAGGTCGTGCCCTTTGTCTTTCTGCAATTCCTGATTTTCATAACCAGAAGTGGCCATGAACGAAATCACCGCTCCCGAGCAATACGATCTGCAAACCGCTGCCCTGAAGGTGCCTCCGCATTCCATCGAGGCCGAACAGGCTGTGCTCGGTGGCCTGATGCTGGACAACAACGCCTGGGAGCGTGTGCTCGATCAAGTCTCCGACGGCGATTTCTACCGGCATGACCACCGTCTGATTTTCCGTGCGATCGCCCGTCTGGCCGATCAGAACATGCCGATCGACGTCGTGACCCTGGCCGAGCAATTGGACAAGGAAGGGCAAACGTCCCAGGTCGGCGGCCTCGGTTACCTGGGCGAACTGGCGAAAAACACGCCGTCGGTCGCCAACATCAAGGCCTATGCCCAGATCGTGCGTGAGCGGGCGACCTTGCGCCAGTTGATCGGCATCAGCACCGAAATCGCCGACAGCGCCTTCAACCCGGAAGGCCGCACCGCCGCCGAGATTCTTGACGAAGCCGAACGGCAGATCTTCCAGATCGCCGAGGCCCGCCCGAAAACCGGCGGCCCGGTCAGCGTCAACGACCTGTTGACCAAGGCCATCGACCGCATCGACACCTTGTTCAACACCGACAACGCCATCACCGGCCTGTCCACCGGTTATACCGACCTCGATGAGAAGACCAGCGGCCTGCAACCGTCCGACCTGATCATTGTCGCCGGCCGTCCGTCCATGGGTAAGACCACCTTTGCGATGAACCTGGTGGAAAACGCCGTGCTGCGCAGCGACAAGGCGGTCTTGGTGTACTCCCTCGAGATGCCAGGCGAATCGCTGATCATGCGTATGCTTTCGTCCCTGGGGCGTATCGACCAGACCAAGGTCCGTTCCGGCCAGCTGGAAGACGACGACTGGCCGCGCCTGACGTCGGCGGTCAACCTGCTCAACGATCGCAAGCTGTTCATCGACGATACAGCCGGTATCAGTCCGTCGGAAATGCGCGCCCGGACCCGTCGCCTGGTGCGTGAGCACGGTGACATCGCGCTGATCATGATCGACTACCTGCAGTTGATGCAGATCCCTGGTTCCAGCGGCGACAACCGGACCAACGAGATTTCCGAAATCTCCCGTTCCCTCAAGGCCCTGGCCAAGGAATTCAACTGCCCGGTGGTGGCACTTTCCCAGTTGAACCGTTCCCTGGAACAGCGCCCCAACAAGCGTCCGGTGAACTCCGACTTGCGGGAATCCGGAGCGATCGAGCAGGACGCCGACGTCATCATGTTCGTGTACCGCGACGAGGTGTATCACCCCGAGACGGAGCACAAGGGCATCGCCGAAATCATCATCGGCAAGCAGCGGAACGGCCCGATCGGCTTCATCCGCCTGGCGTTCATCGGTAAATACACCCGCTTCGAGAACCTGGCGCCGGGTAGCTACAATTTTGACGACGATGAGTAAGTTCTTCATCGTCTGATCCGGCCTTATCGTCGGAACGCCGCCCGGAGCAGGCTCGCTCCCACCTTGGAATACATTCCTCTGTGGGAGCGAGCCTGCTCGCGAAAGGTGCGCCACCAATTTCCGACCATAGCCGTCGGAATTGGTTATTTTTTGTGCTATATTCCGCGCCCGCGATTTTTCATCTTTTATACCGGTTATCGACATGCAAGCAGCCAAGCCGTTATTTGACTATCCCAAGTACTGGGCCGAATGTTTCGGCCCGGCACCGTTCCTGCCCATGAGCAGGGAGGAGATGGATCAGCTCGGCTGGGATTCGTGCGACATCATCATCGTGACCGGTGATGCCTACGTCGATCACCCGTCGTTCGGCATGGCGATCATTGGCCGTTTGCTGGAAGCCCAGGGCTTTCGCGTCGGGATCATTGCCCAGCCGAACTGGCAGTCCAAAGACGATTTCATGAAGCTTGGCGAGCCCAACCTGTTTTTCGGTGTCGCGGCCGGCAACATGGACTCGATGATCAACCGCTACACCGCCGACAAGAAAATCCGCTCCGATGACGCCTACACCCCGGGCGGCATGGCGGGCAAACGGCCGGACCGTGCGAGCCTGGTCTACAGCCAGCGCTGCAAGGAAGCCTACAAGCATGTGCCGATCGTGCTGGGTGGCATCGAAGCGTCGCTGCGCCGTATCGCTCACTACGATTACTGGCAGGACCGGGTCCGCAACTCGATCCTGATCGATGCCTGTGCCGACATCCTGCTTTACGGCAACGCCGAGCGGGCGATCGTCGAAGTCGCCCAGCGCCTGTCCTACGGCCACAAGATCGAAGACATTACCGATGTACGCGGTACGGCCTTCATCCGTCGTGATACGCCGAAAGACTGGTACGAAGTCGACTCCACGCGCATCGACCGTCCGGGCAAGATCGACAAGATCATCAACCCGTACGTTAACACCCAAGATACCCAAGCCTGCGCCATCGAGCAGGAGAAGGGGCCGGTTGAAGACCCGAGCGAAGCCAAGGTCGTGCAGATCCTGGCGAGCCCGAAAATGACCCGCGACAAGACCGTGATCCGTCTGCCATCGGTGGAAAAGGTTCGTGGCGACGCGGTGCTCTACGCTCACGCCAACCGCGTGCTCCACCTGGAAACCAACCCAGGCAATGCCCGCGCCCTGGTGCAGAAGCACGGCGAAGTCGATGTCTGGTTCAATCCGCCGCCCATTCCGATGACCACCGAAGAAATGGACTACGTGTTTGGCATGCCTTACGCACGTGTCCCCCATCCGGCGTATGGCAAGGAGAAGATCCCGGCCTACGAGATGATCCGTTTCTCGGTGAACATCATGCGTGGCTGCTTCGGCGGCTGCACGTTCTGCTCGATCACCGAACACGAAGGCCGGATTATCCAGAACCGTTCCGAAGAGTCGATCATTCGCGAGATCGAAGAGATCCGCGACAAGGTCCCGGGCTTCACCGGAGTCATTTCCGACCTCGGCGGCCCGACCGCGAACATGTACCGCATCGCCTGCAAGAGCCCGGAAATCGAATCCGCGTGCCGCAAGCCATCGTGCGTGTTCCCCGGCATCTGCCCGAACCTGAACACTGACCATTCTTCGCTGATCCAGCTGTACCGCAGCGCCCGGGCCTTGCCTGGGGTGAAGAAGATCCTGATTGCCTCCGGCCTGCGTTACGACTTGGCGGTCGAGTCGCCGGAATACGTCAAGGAACTGGTGACCCACCACGTCGGCGGTTACCTGAAGATCGCTCCGGAGCATACCGAGGAAGGCCCGCTCAACCAGATGATGAAGCCGGGCATCGGCAGCTATGACAAATTCAAGCGGATGTTCGAGAAGTACACCAAGGAAGCCGGGAAAGAGCAGTACCTGATTCCGTACTTCATCGCCGCCCACCCGGGCACCACCGACGAAGACATGATGAACCTGGCGCTGTGGCTCAAGGGCAACGGTTTCCGGGCCGACCAGGTGCAGGCGTTCTATCCGTCGCCGATGGCCACGGCGACCGCCATGTACCACTCGGGCAAGAACCCGCTGCGCAAGGTCACCTACAAGAGCGACGCGGTGACCATCGTCAAGAGCGAGGAGCAGCGCCGCCTGCACAAGGCCTTCCTGCGCTATCACGACCCCAAGGGCTGGCCGATGCTGCGCGAAGCGCTGACCCGCATGGGCCGTGCCGACCTGATCGGGCCGGGCAAGAACCAACTGATTCCGTTGCACCAGCCGGCCACCGACAGCTACCAGAGCGCCCGTCGCAAGAACTCGACGCCAGCCGGCAGCCACAAGGTGGGCAAGGAAACCACTAAGATCCTGACCCAGCACACCGGCCTGCCACCGCGCGCCAGCGACGGCGGCAACCCGTGGGACAAGCGCGAGCAGGCCAAGGCTGCGGCCTTCGCCCGCAACCAGCAGGCCGCCAAGGAACGCAAGGACGCCGCCAAGGGCAAGGGCCCAAAACCGGCGCGCAAGCCTGTCGTGCCACGCTGATCGCCACGCCGCCTCGCAAAACGCCAGCCTTAAGTGCTGGCGTTTTGCTTTCTAGCGGCGGTGCTGGCCGTTTGTTATCGTGGCGCCCGCGTAGCCCTTGCTCCCGCTCGGCGGCGTAGGAACTGTGTAGAAGCTATGTAGGAGCTATGTAGGAGCTGTCGAGTGCAACGAGGCTGCGATCTTTCCCCAGCCACTTGAATCTCAAGCGAAAGATCAAAAGATCAAAAGATCGCAGCCTTCGGCAGCTCCTACAGAGCCCAGCGAGAGCAAGCTCCCTCGCCACAGGGTTCAGTGTGGATAAAGATTCACCCCTCCGATTCTCAAGGACGATTCATATGAGCACTCCGTTACCCGGCATCGGCATGGACAACAGCATCTCCCAGATGATGGCCCGCCGCCGTATTGAAAGCCAAATCAACCTGCCGCGGCTGTTCGCCGCCATTGACGCCGATCCGAGTATCGTCGGTGCAGGTGTGGTGTATATCGATGCTGAGTTCAATGTAGTGACCCTGCGTGAGTTCAAGCCGATCTGCAGCATCAAACCCAAACGGATCATCTTGCGCGAGGCACAGAAGTACATTGCACCGGCTCAGTTTGCCCAGCAGGTACAGGACAATCCTCGTGAATCGCGATTGGTCGGTGAAGCTATCAATACCACCTTGTCGTGTGCGGGGGCCGTTATCGGTTGGGTAGTGGTGCTCAGTGGCTCTGTGGCTATCCCGTTTTCAGCGGGGGCCAGTACCGTGATCGCAGCTCTGGGCTATACCGCTGCCGCGGCGAGCACCGCCCAGTGTTTTGCGAGCGGTTATCGCGCGCGCAATGAAATAGTTAATCCTGCCCGAAATGATCAACTCGACAGTGAAGAGTGGTACCAGTACACGATGATCGCGCTGGATGCCGCGTCGTTGGTGGGGGTGGGGGCATCTTCGCTGACGACCCTCAAACTGGTCAGGTTGAATAAGGCTGCAACGGGCAAAAGTGTCAGAGAGGTGCTCAGGGGCTTGAATCGACAGGAGCGAGCCAAATTGACCAAGGAGCTGTTGAGTATCAACGACCCTCGCTTGACCTCAAAGATGCTTAAGTTGAAGCAGTTGTCTGGTGAGTTACCCAAGCGTTTCACACCCACTCAGGTCAAGCACGCAACTGTCACGCAGATACGGGACGCCCTGGGAGCCTCTATCGGCTTCACTGGAAGTGCGATTTCCGGAAATGTTCGAACTATCGCTGTAGGCCTGTACGAGGAGATCGATCAGTGAATGATCTGCCCAGCATCCGTGGTTTTTTGTCCAGGTACTTCCCCGTCTTCATGGGGGCAATCTTTGCATCGGTCTTTTCCCTGATTTTTGCTGTTCCGTTGTTTTTTGAAAGCTATTTTCGAGACCTCTCCTTGGCTGACAGCACCAAGTGGTCTTTTCTGGTGGGGATCGCGCTTACCTTCATCCTTGTGCATTGCAACTTCATGATTGCGCGCGGGCGTCCACAATGGGTGTGGCCGTTGGCGGTGGTGTTGGGACTTTGTTTTTTATGTGTGCTGCCCACAATCGAATATCGGCCTAATAAGCTTATTTATAGTTTGAGTTTGCTTTTTCCATTGCTTGCTCTGTTGCTGCTCAACAGCAAGCGCCATCGCGAAATGCGCCAGAAATTATTGGAAGTCCGTCATCTGCGCCAAGCCGCTATCGCCAAGCACAGAGCCCGATAGGCATCACCCGGGAACAGGTAGCAGTTTGTCGGGGAAACCTGCGGACAATCGCCGTGGGCTTATATAAGGAAGTTGCATAATGGATCGAAAGTCTTCCTTGGGCGCTTTCCTTGCTCACTATTTTCCAGCCTTCATCTGTGCCTTTTTTATGGAGGTCATGGGGTGTCTGGGTGATCGTCGCGTTTTACGTGCTTTGCTTCCTTACGGTCCTTCCCAGCCATGGCTACGAGCCGCATCCCGTCGTCTATATGACGGGTGTATTGTTTCCATTACTAGGACTGCTACTCCTCAACAGCAAACGCCACCGCGAGATGCGCAGCAAACTGCTAGAAATCCGCCGCCAACGCGAACTCATCATCCAGGCTGCCAAGGCCCCACGCACGCGCCGCTGAGTCGATTCGCTACCTCTGCGCCACATTTATGTGCGCCTCTTTGCACCCGAATGCGAGCAGCGCGCGTTTTTAGTGCTCTACTGCCTTGAGTAGACAAAGAAAGTGTCCGACCTGCCTGCATGGCATAAGTCTTGCGCCGCTTTCGATAACGCCCAGGCTCGCAGGAGGCACGTCGTGTCGATCCATGTCGCATTGCATCACGTCACGCATTACCGCTACGACCGCGCCGTCGAACTCGGCCCGCAGATCGTTCGCCTGCGCCCGGCGGCCCACAGCCGCACGCGGATTCTTTCCTATTCGCTGAAGGTTTCGCCCGAGCAGCATTTCATCAACTGGCAGCAGGACCCCCAGGGCAATTACCTGGCGCGGTTGGTGTTTCCCGAGAAAACCCGGGAGATGCGCATCGAGGTCGATCTGTTGGCGGAAATGGCGGTGTTCAATCCGTTCGACTTCTTCCTCGAGCCCTACGCCGAAAAGATTCCGTTCGCCTACGCGGCCGACGAGCGCAAGGAGCTGGCGCCTTACCTGGAAACCCTGCCGCTGACGCCGAAATTCCAGGCCTATCTGGACGGCATCGACCGCACGCCGTTGCCCGCGGTGGATTTTTTGGTGGCGCTCAACCAGCGCCTGAGCGAAGACATCAATTACCTGATTCGCATGGAGCCGGGCGTGCAGACCCCGGAGCATACCCTTGAGCACGCGTCCGGCTCTTGCCGCGACTCGGCCTGGCTGTTGGTGCAGCTGTTGCGCAACCTTGGCTTGGCTGCGCGTTTCGTTTCCGGTTACCTGATCCAGTTGACCGCCGATGTGAAAAGCCTCGATGGCCCGTCCGGCACTGACGTGGATTTCACCGACTTGCATGCCTGGTGCGAGGTCTACCTGCCCGGTGCCGGCTGGATCGGCCTGGATGCGACGTCCGGGCTGTTCGCCGGTGAAGGCCATATCCCGTTGGCCTGTAGTCCCGATCCGTCCTCGGCGGCCCCGATCAGTGGCTTGGTGGAACCTTGCGAATGTGAGTTCAGCCACGAAATGTCCGTCGAGCGGGTCTGGGAAGCGCCGCGGGTGACCAAGCCTTACACCGATGCACAGTGGCTGGCGATCCAGGCACTGGGACGGCAGATCGATGCCGACCTGTTGGAAGGCGACGTGCGCCTGACCATGGGTGGCGAACCGACCTTTGTCTCCATCGATGACCCGGATGGCGCCGAGTGGAACACCGCGGCACTCGGGCCGGACAAACGCCGGCTCTCCGCCGAGCTGTTCCAGCGCATGCGCAAGCACTATGCGCCCAAGGGGCTGGTGCATTTCGGCCAGGGCAAGTGGTACCCCGGCGAGCAATTGCCGCGCTGGTCGCTCAACTGCTATTGGCGGCGCGACGGGGTGCCGATCTGGCACAACAGCGCGTTGATCGCCGATGAGCAGGAGGACTACGGCGCCGATGGCGAACTGGCCGGGCGTTTCCTGGCGAGCGTTGCCGAGCGTTTGAAAATTCCTGCGCGGTTCGTGTTTCCGGCCTACGAAGACAACTTCTATTACCTCTGGCGCGAAGGTGCATTGCCTTCGAATGTCACGGCCGAGGACCCACGCCTGGAGGACGCCCTGGAGCGTGCACGGTTGCGCAAGGTCTTCAACCAGGGCCTGGACAAGGTCATCGGCCAGGTCCTGCCGTTGGCCCGTACTGCCAAGGGCGATCAATGGCAAAGCGGTCGCTGGTACCTGCGCGATAACCACTGCCGCCTGGTGCCGGGGGATTCGCCCCTGGGCTATCGACTGCCACTGGCCTCCCAGCCTTGGGTGACGGCGGCCGAGTACCCGTTCATCCACCCCACCGACCCGAACCAGGACTTGCCCGAGCTGCCCGGCACCGAGCAACTGGCGCGTCACGGCGAGCCGGCGGCCGAGCAGGAGCGTGTCCCGGAGATCGATAAATCCGCCGACTGGCTGACCCGCACCGCCTTCTGTGCCGAGGCCCGCGAAGGCCGGTTGTACCTGTTCATGCCGCCACTGGAGCGGGTCGAGGATTACCTGGAACTGGTCAGCGCCATCGAGGCGACGGCTGAGGAACTGCACTGTCCGGTGCTGTTGGAGGGCTACGAGCCACCGAGCGACCCGCGCCTGGGCAATTTCCGCATCACCCCCGACCCGGGTGTGATCGAGGTCAACGTGCAGCCCTCGGCGACCTGGGATGAGTTGGTCGAGCGCACTGAGTTTTTATACGAAGAAGCGCGACAGACCCGACTGACCACCGAGAAATTCATGATCGATGGGCGGCACACTGGCACCGGCGGCGGTAACCATTTCGTACTGGGTGGCGCGACACCGGCTGACTCGCCGTTTCTGCGGCGTCCCGACCTGCTGCGCAGCCTGATCAGTTACTGGCATAACCATCCGTCGTTGTCCTACCTGTTTTCCGGATTGTTCATCGGCCCGACCTCCCAGGCGCCTCGCGTGGACGAGGCGCGCAACGACGCGTTGTACGAACTGGAAATCGCTTTCGCGCAAATGCCACAGCCCGGCGAGGAATGCCCACCGTGGTTGGTCGATCGCCTGTTGCGCAACCTGTTGATCGACGTGACCGGCAATACCCACCGTGCCGAATTCTGCATCGACAAACTCTATTCACCAGACGGTGCCACCGGGCGTCTAGGCCTGTTGGAGTTGCGTGCTTTCGAGATGCCACCCCACGCCCGCATGAGCCTGGCCCAACAATTACTGCTGCGGGCGCTGGTGGCGCGGTTCTGGCGTGAGCCTTATGCGCCGGCGAAACTGGCGCGCTGGGGCACCGAGCTGCATGACCGGTTCCTGTTGCCGCACTTTATCGAGCAGGATTTTGCCGACGTCATCCATGAGCTGAACGCCGCCGGCTACCCGCTGCGGGCCGAGTGGTTCGCCGCGCACCTGGAGTTCCGCTTCCCCAAGGTGGGCGATTACGCGGTCAGCGGTATCGAGCTGCAATTGCGCCAAGCCCTCGAGCCTTGGCATGTGCTGGGGGAAGAGGGCGCGGTGGGCGGCACCGTGCGTTATGTGGACTCCTCCCTGGAGCGCTTGCAGGTCAAGCTCAGCGGCCTGGCGCCGCAACGCTACCTGCTGACCTGCAATGGCGTGCCCGTGCCGTTGCAACCCACCGGTCGGGTCGGCGAGTTCGTCGCCGGGGTGCGTTTCCGCGCCTGGCAACCGGCCAACTGCCTGCAACCGACCATCCCGGTGCATGCGCCGCTGGTCTTCGATTTGCTCGACACCTGGATGCAACGTTCCGTGGGCGGCTGCCAGTATCACGTGGCCCATCCGGGCGGGCGCAACTACGACAGCCTGCCGGTGAATGCCAACGAGGCCGAGAGCCGGCGGATGGCGCGTTTCTTCCGTATCGGACACACGCCTGGGAAACTTCCGATACCCAGCCTGGCCATGGATGACGAGTTTCCGCTCACACTCGATCTGCGACGTTTTCCAAAAGCTTCAATGTAGGAGCTGTGTAGGCGTAGGCGCTGTGTAGGAGCTGTGTAGGAGCTGTGTAGGAGCTGTCGAGTGCAACGAGGCTGCGATCTTTCCCCTGCCAATTGAGTCTGGAGTGAAAGATCAAGATCAAGATCAAAAGATCGCAGCCTCCGGCAGCTCCTACAGGGCACGCCTCAGCGTCTGGTCACACTCTTCCACCTATCCGGGCGTCATGCGCTTGCGCTAGTCTCACCTTTTATTGCCGTCTGCCGAGCTTTCCATGCCTGACCTGCTTGACCGTTACCCGCTGACGACGGGCACCTATCACGAACTGTTGGACGACAACGGTGCGGTGCGTCCGCACTGGCGGCGGTTGTTCGATCAGTTGCAGCGCAGCACGCCGGCTCACCTGATCCAGCGTCAGGCGCTGCTGGCTCGGCAGATCCAGGAAAACGGTGTCACCTATAACGTCTACGCCGATCCGAAGGGCGCCGACCGGCCGTGGGAGCTGGACCTGCTGCCCCACGTGATCGACCCGCAGGAATGGAAACATCTGGCGGCCGGGATCGCCCAGCGTGCGCGGCTGCTCAATGCGGTGCTGGCCGATCTGTATGGGCCACAGCGGCTGATCAGCGAAGGGCTGCTGCCGGCAGAGCTGGTATTCGGGCACAACAATTTCCTTTGGCCCTGCCAGGGCATCGCGCCACCGGACGGCAGCTTCCTGCACTTGTATGCGGTTGATCTGGCGCGCACGCCCGATGGCCGTTGGTGGGTCACGGCGGATCGGACCCAGGCGCCTTCGGGGGCCGGTTATGCGCTGGAAAATCGCATGATCGTTTCCCGCGCGTTCCCCGATTTGTATCGCGACTTGAAGGTGCGGCACTTGTCCGGTTTTTTCCGCACCTTGCAGGAAACCCTGGCACGCCAGGCACCCAGCGACGGTGAGTCGCCACTGGTGGTGCTGTTGACGCCGGGGCGGTTCAACGAAAGTTATTTCGAACATCTTTATCTGGCGCGCCAGCTCGGCTATCCGCTGGTAGAGGGAGGCGACCTGACCGTGCGGGACGCCACGGTCTACCTCAAGACCCTCAGTGGCCTGCGCCGGGTCCACGCCATCATGCGCCGGCTCGACGACGATTTCTGCGACCCCCTGGAGCTGCGCACCGATTCAGCCCTCGGCGTGCCGGGACTGCTGGAAGCGGTGCGCCAGGGCCGGGTGCTGGTGGCCAATGCCCTGGGCAGCGGCGTGCTGGAGTCGCCGGGCCTGCTGGGGTTCCTGCCGAAGATCAACCAGTATCTGTTCGGCGAGGAATTGATACTGCCGTCCATCGCCACCTGGTGGTGCGGTGAGCCGCCGGTGCTGGCCCAGGCCCTGGAAAAGCTGCCGCAACTGTTGATCAAGCCGGCGTTTCCGTCCCAAAGCTTCACCCCGGTGTTCGGCCGGGACCTGGACGAGGCGCAGCGCGGCCAACTGGCGGCGCGCATGCAGGCTCGGCCCTATGCCTATGTCGCCCAGGAGTTGGCGCAACTGTCCCAGGCCCCGGTCTGGCAGGCCGAAGACGGGCACATCCAGCCTCGGGCCATCGGCATGCGCGTGTATGCCGTGTCCGGGAAGGATGATTATCGGGTGCTGTCGGGTGGCCTGACCCGCGTGGCCGCCGAGGCCGACGCCGAAGTGGTGTCGATGCAGCGCGGCGGCGCCAGCAAGGACACTTGGGTGTTGGGCGAGCAGGCGCCCGGCGGTGAACAATGGACGGCCCAGCGAACCGTCGGCGTCCACGACCTGGTTCGACGCGATCCGTACCTGCCTTCGCGGGTGGTGGAAAACCTGTTCTGGTTCGGCCGTTACTGCGAGCGCTGCGACGACAGCGCGCGGCTGCTGCGGATCATGCTGGGGCGTTACGTCGATGGCGACGACCCGCAGGCCCTGCAGTCGGCGGTGTCCCTGGGCGAAAGCCTGATGCTGCTGCCTGAAGAGGGCGAGCTGCACGAGCGTTTGCTGGCGGCGCTGTTGGGGGACGACTGGTCGTTCAGCCTGCGTTCCAACCTGCAGCGCTTGCAGTGGGCGGCCTCGCAGGTTCGCGGCAAGCTGTCCCGGGAGAACTGGCAGGCGCTGGTGGAGTTGCAGCGCGAAGCGATGGAGCTGGAAACCGAGGAGCCGGATTTCGGTGAGTTGCTGGATTTCCTCAATCGGCTAGTGATGTCCCTGGCGGCGTTGTCCGGATTTGCCTTGGACGACATGACCCGCGATGAGGGCTGGCGCTTCTTGATGATTGGCCGGCGCCTGGAACGCTTGCAGTTCCTCAGCAGCAGCCTGGCGGCGTTTTTGCGCAGCGATGCGGTGTTCGACCAGGCCGGGCTGGAGTGGCTGCTGGAACTGGGCAACAGCAGCATTACCTACCGTTCGCGCTACCTGGCGGTGGCGCAACTGATCCCGGTGCTGGACCTGTTGTTGCTGGACGAACAGAACCCCCACGCGGTGCTTTTCCAGTTAAAGCTGGTGGCCCGCACGCTCAAACGCCTGAACGACGATTTTGGCGCACCGAAGGAAACGGCCTTGCCAGAGTTGGTGACGCGTCTTTCTCGCTTTGACTTGCGTTGCCTGGAGAATCCCCTGTTTGGTGAGGCCAGTCTGCGCGCAGCACTTGATGGGCTGGCCGACCTGTTGCAGGAAGTGGCCGATGTCGGTGGCCAGGTATCCGATCGCCTGGCCTTGCGTCATTTCGCCCACGTCGATGACGTCAGCCAACGCACGGTGTCCGTCTGATGAGCGCTCGTTACCAGATCCTCCACGACACCCATTACCACTACGACAGCCCGGTATCGCTGGCCCAGCAGCTTGCCCATCTGTGGCCGCGCGCCTGTGACTGGCAGCGTTGCACCGAACAGCAATTGCTGATCAGCCCGGAGCCGACAACCCGTCGCGATGAGCAGGATGTGTTTGGCAACCCGCTGACCCGCCTGGCCTTCGAACGCCCCCACGACGAGCTGCTGGTCAATGCTCGCCTGAGCGTCGAGGTGCTGTCTCGCCCCGCGTTGGACTTCAACCTGTCCCCGGCCTGGGAGTCGACCTGCAACGCGCTGACCTACAGCGGCCGGCCACTTGCTGCGCCATTGCTGGAGGCGTGCCGTTTTCGTTTCGAGTCACCGTATGTGCACCTCAAGCGCAGCTTCGTCGAGTTTTCCGAAAGCTGCTTCCCGCCGGGGCGACCATTGATGGTTGGCGTGCGGGCGCTGATGGAAAAGATTTTCGAGGAGTTCACCTTCGATGCCGAGGCGACCCAAGTGGCCACGCCGCTGGTGGAGGTGCTGGAGCGGCGGCGGGGCGTGTGCCAGGACTTCGCCCACTTGATGCTGGCCTGCGTGCGCTCTCGCGGGCTGGCGGCGCGTTACGTCAGCGGCTACCTCCTGACCCAGCCGCCACCCGGCCAACCCCGGCTGATTGGCGCCGATGCGTCCCATGCCTGGGTCTCGGTGTATTGCCCGGTATTGGGTTGGGTGGACTTTGACCCGACCAACAACGTCCAGCCGGCCCTGGAACACATCACCCTGGCCTGGGGCCGGGACTTTTCCGATGTGTCGCCGCTGCGGGGGGTGATCCTGGGCGGCGGCAATCATGATCCCGAGGTGCGGGTGACGGTGATGCCGCTGGAGTCATGAATTAATACGTAGGAGCTGCCGAAGGCTGCGATCTTTTGATCTTTTGATCCTTTGCTCCAGACTCAATTGGCAGGGGAAAGATCGCAGTCTCGTTGCACTCGACAGCTCCTACACAGCGAGACCCATTATGTTCCCGGTGTCCATCAAAGGCGTACTGCAATCCCCCGAAGGCCTGGTCGTGCTGATGCTCAACGAACGGGATGAATGGGAGCTGCCCGGTGGACGGATCGAGCTGGGCGAAACGGCGCCGCAGTGCCTGGCCCGGGAAATTGCCGAGGAGCTGGCGGTTGAGGTGAGCGTGGGGGAACCTCTGGATTCGTACCTGTTCGAGGTCATTCCCGGCAAGCACGTCTTCATCTCTACGTACCGCTGCCAGTTGCTGGGCGGTTTCGTGCCGATGATCAGCCATGAGCACAAGCAGATCGGGTTGTTCGAGCCTGGCCAATTGCCGGCCAATCTACCTGCAGGCTATCGCCTGTCGATTATCAAGGCGCTGGGATTGTGAGGGCCGGCAGTAGGACTGCCGGCCCTGGACACGGAACCGGGGGGCCGGATCGAATCATCGGGCCCTGGGGGTATCAGGCGTCGGGCGCCTGATCTTTCGGTGCATCAACATCATCTTCTGCCGCCACTTCGCCTTCGGTATCCGGGGTCAGTGCGGCTTCTTCTTCAGCTGTGGCTTTCTTGCGCTGCAGCTTTTCCTCTTTCTTCTGCTCCTTGGCCAGGTCTCTCTGACGTTTGGCGAAGGAATAATTGGGTTTGGCCATGGGCGATCCTCTAGGGTCGAAGGTGAGGTTGAGCGGCGCATATTCTGCCCTGTATCGGGGCCGAGCCGTTAGCTGGGTTTTTGTTCGGCCCACTTTGGCTGCACTGACGGTTGCCATTCGTCCAGCGCATCAAGCAGGTTCTGCGCTGATTCGCTCACTTGCAGCATGTCACGATGGGGCGCGCGGACGAAGCCTTCGCCGACGATATGATCGAGAAACCCGGTGAGCTTGCTGTAGAAACCGTTCACTTCCAGCAGCCCCAGCGGTTTGCCGTGGTAGCCGAGTTGGCCCCAGGTCCAGACTTCGAACAACTCCTCCAGCGTGCCGAGACCGCCGGGCAGGGCGATGAAGGCATCGCTGAGTTCGGCCATGCGCGCCTTGCGGGCGTGCATGCCGTCCACCACTTCCAGGCGGGTCAGGCCGCTGTGGCCGATTTCCTTGTCCTTGAGGCTTTGCGGGATGATGCCGATGACCTCGCCGCCGGCCGCCAGGGCCGCGTCGGCGACGATCCCCATCAGGCCGACGGCGCCGCCGCCATAGACCAAGGTCAATTTTCGTTCCGCCAATGCCCGGCCCAGGGCCTGCGCCGCTTCACGATACGCTGGATCGGTGCCGGTGCTGGCGCCGCAAAATACACAAACAGACGCGATGGACATGCTTTACTCCATGATCAGTAACCGACCCAGAGTAAAGCCTGGCTTTGGTGGCGCAAAGCGATTAAACCTCGCGTTGGGTTTTTTCGTAGGTGCCACTGGCGCCGCAGGCGTAGGCGGCGAGCAAGCTGCATAACAGGCTGTTGACGTTCATGATGGGCGCTCCCGAGAGGTGGTGAGGCTGATCATAGAGTGGCGTCATCCCTCTGGCTGGTTGATTGTGTCCATCAGGCTGATAGCCTTAAGTTGTATACAATCTTTGATTCAGGTCATAGGAACTTGTCTGAAATTCAGGCAGTCTTCCCCTTTGACGGATTTTTGTTAACCATGCCTTGGAGATTCACGATGTTTGCCAAACTTGTTGCAGTATCCCTGTTGACGCTGGCCAGCAGCCAACTGATGGCAGCGGAGTGCAAGACCACCATCGACTCGACCGACCAGATGTCCTTCAACACCAAGGCCATCGAGATCGACAAGAGCTGCAAGACGTTCACCGTTGAGCTGACGCATTCGGGCAGCTTGCCGAAAAACGTCATGGGCCATAACTGGGTGCTGAGCAAAGAGGCTGACATGCAGCCGATCGCCACCGATGGCCTGGGCGCTGGCATCGACAAGAATTACCTGAAAGAAGGTGATACTCGCATCATCGCCCACACCAAGCTCATTGGTGCCAAGGAAACCGACTCGGTGACCTTCGATGTGTCGAAGCTCAATGCCTCCGAGAAGTACGGCTTCTTCTGCTCGTTCCCGGGCCACATCTCGATGATGAAAGGCACCGTTACCCTGAAGTAATTCATTTCGACCGCAAAAAAAGCGGCGCTTCTTTCAGAAATGGGAAGCGCCGTTTTTTTGGTTTTTTAGAAAGCTCGGTGTTTAGTTGCTTTGGGGTGTATATCCATTTCTGCGGTGACGGCCGCTTATGGTTCCGCTTTTACAGCGGCTCACTTTTGGAAGAGCGCAAAAGTAAGCAAAACGCTTTTGCCCCACCACTCGGTGCCTCGCCTAGGCTCGGCATCCATGCCGGGTTGCCCACTGCGCAACACCTTCGTTCAGCCAGCGTGGTTAACGGGGCGCCCGAGATCAACGTCCTCCACGAGGCGGCCTAGTAGCCGACCTGGCTCTCCCGGTCGTACACCCGTTAGATCTGTGGGAGCAAAGCTTGCTCGCGAAAGCGATGTGTCAGTTTGCGATGATGTAGGATATGCCGGCTTCATCGCGAGCAAGCTCGCTCTCACAGGGATTACCCGTTACGGAGCGTAAGGCATCACCCGCTTGTGCTCAGTCTTGCGATAGGTCTCGCAAATGATCCTGAACGCCTCGTCCCGCACAGGCTCGCCGTGCAGGAACGCATCGATCTCGGCATAGGTCACGCCATGGGAGGCTTCATCCGGCTTGCCTGGGGACAGGTCCTCAAGGTCGGCGGTGGGGATTTTTTCCACCAGCGACTCCGGCGCACCAAAGTCACGGGCAATGGCCCGGACCTGGTTTTTCACCAAGCCACTCAACGGCGCCAGGTCGCAGGCGCCATCACCGAACTTGGTGAAGAAACCCATCACCGCTTCGGCGGCATGGTCGGTGCCGATCACCAGGCCGTGCTCGGTGCCCGCGATGGTGTATTGCGCCACCATGCGCATCCTCGCCTTGGTATTGCCCAGCACGAAATCCCGCGAGACCGCTGCCTTGCCTTCGAACGCCGCGACTTGATCGGCCAAGGCCTTGACCGCCGGACCGATGTTGACGGTATGGCGCTCGTCCGGGTCGATGAAGTCCACACAGGCTTGGGCTTCATGCTCGTCGAACTGGGTTTCGTACGGCAGGCGCACGGCGATGAACTTGTAGGCGGCGTTACCGGTTTTCTCCCGCAGTTCGCGCATGGCACGTTGGGCCAGCAGCCCGGCGGTCAACGAATCGACGCCACCGCTGATGCCCAGTACGAGGGACTTGAGGCCGGAGTTGACCAGGCAATCCTGGATAAAGCCCACCCGCCGGGCGATTTCGGCCTTGAGGGCGGCGTCATCGGCGAACGGTGGCTGGACCTTGAGCTGTTCAGCAATCTCACGCTGTACGGCTTGCATGAATTCACTCCTTGCTTGATGTGTCTGAAAGGGCGGCAGGTACTTGGAAAACATGTCGCATGTAGGCGACGAAATTCGGGTCTTTGCAGTGGGTCTTGCCGGGCTCGTCTGAAATCTTGGCCACGGGTTGCCCGTCACAGCTGATCATTTTAAGCACGATGCTCATGGGCTCTACACCTGGAATGTCACACGTCAGGTTGGTGCCAATACCGAAGCTGACATTAATGCGACCACGCAATGCCCGAAAAATCTCCAGGCATTTGGGCAGTGTCAGGCTATCGGAGAACACCAGGGTCTTGCTCATCGGGTCGATGCCGAGCTTGTGATAGTGGGCAATGGCTTTTTCGGCCCAGATCACCGGGTCGCCCGAGTCATGGCGCAGACCGTCAAACAGCTTGGCGAAGAACAGATCGAAATCCTTGAGGAAGGCGTCCATGGTGATGCAATCGGTCAGGGCGATCCCCAGCAGGCCTCGGTACTCGCGCACCCAGCAATCGAGGGCGGCGATCTGGCTGTCGATCAGCCGCGGGCCCAATTGCTGGTGGGCCATGATCCACTCATGGGCCATGGTGCCCAGGGGCTTCATGTCCAGTTCCCGGGACAGGTGCACGTTGCTGGTGCCGACGAAACGCCCGGGGAAGTCGTGCTTGAGCACGTTGACCACTTCTTCCTGGACGCGGAAGGAAAAACGACGACGGGTGCCGAAGTCCGCGACTTGCAGCTCGGACAGTTCTTCGGCGCTGGCGTTGGCGCTCAGCCAGTCGAACTTGCGATAAAGCTGTTCCCGCGCCTGTTCCAGGACGATTTCACGATAGCGATAACGATTGCGCACCTCGCTGACGATAGCCAGCAACGGCACTTCGAACAGAATGACGTGCAGCCACGGCCCGCGCAGGCGGATGAACAACTCGCCGTTTTCGATACCGGTGTGCACGTAGCGCAGGTTGAAGCGAAACAGGCCCAGGAAACGCAGGAAGTCCGGCTTCAGAAAACTGATGCGCTCCAGGAAACCCAACTGGTCGGCGCTCAGGCTCAACTCGGCCAGGCGCTCGATCTGAAAGCGGACCTCCGCCAGGTAGGGGCGCAGGTCTTCGCTGTTGCGGCAGCGAAACTCCCATTCGACTTCGACGTTGGGGTAGTTGTGCAACACCGCCTGCATCATCGTCAGTTTGTAGAAGTCGGTGTCGAGCAGGTTCTGCACGATACGATCGGCAAATACACTCTCGCTCATAGGGTTCTCCAGACAGGCCGCAGCCATGGGCAGCGAGGTTCGGCGGTTTGTAGTGAAAGGGCTAGTGGCGCATAACCGTGGTGGGTATTGCCAGTGTTTTGTGTTGGCTGCCGCTATTGCGGTGCATCCGGGATGTCGATCTGCTCCAGCATCCACTCCACAAAAAGCCGCACCTTGGGCACTTCCGCCGAATGTTCCGGATAGGCCAGGTAATAGGCGTTGGTGCTGGGCATCGCGTGTTGCCAGGGGATGACCAGTTTGCCGTCGGCCAGTTCTTCTTCCACCAGAAACCGCGGCAGCAGGGCGACGCCGCAGCCGACCTGGGCCGCGCGGATGCACATGTAGAAAGTTTCGAAACGCGGCCCGTGGTAGCTGTGTTCGGTGTGGTAGCCCTGATTGTCGAACCAGTCGTGCCAGGCCTGGGGCCGCGAGGCGTTTTGCAGCAGCACCAGCTCGGCCAGTTGGGTCGGGTCGGTGAAGGGCTGCTCAGGCAGGCTGCCGGGCGCACAGACCGGCACCAGTTCTTCGCCAAACAGCTTCAGGGATTCGGTGCCGGGGCGCGAGCCTTGGCCGAAATAGAACGCCAGGTCGCTGCGCCCTTGCAGCAAGTCGTCGGCCTCCTGCTCGCTGCACAGGTCCAGGTGGATCTTCGGATGCCGCAATCGCCAGCCCTTCAAGCGTGGGACCAACCAGCGGGCGCCGAAGGTCGGGGGCGTGGAAACGCGCAGGACTTCGGTGTCGCCGCCGTAGGAGCGCAGGTAATGGGTAGACATCTCCACCTGCGTGAGGATTTTTCGCACTTCTCCCAGGTACAAATCACCGGCAGGCGTTAGCTGCAAGCGTCGGCGCACGCGCCGGAACAGCAAGTGCTGCAGCAACTCTTCCAGTTGCGCGACCTGTTTGCTGACGGCGCTCTGGGTCAGGTTCAGCTCTTCGGCGGCACGGGTGAAGCTCAAGTGGCGGGTCACCGCTTCGAAGCATTGCAGCGCCGTGATCGACGGCAAATAGCGTTTATTGAGCATGATGAGGCCTTATTTCTTGTGGCTCTGCTTATCCGGTCATGGCCAGCATGAATAAACGGAATGATATCTCGCTTAAAGGTCGTTTGTTGGCAAGACTCAGGCCAGCTACAACTACAGGTCTGATCAGTCGCATTCGTCCGGCTGCCAATCCTTTGTCTTTCGTGTGAGGAAATTTTCATGGTTGCTGCATTGCTTGATCGTCTGGGCGTCGACTCGGCCTTGTACCAGAACGGCACACAACCGGTGCATTCGCCCATTGATGGCAGCCGTATCGGCGCCGTGAACTGGGAAGGCGCAGCTGAAGTCGAGCAGCAGGTCAGCCGTGCCGAACACGCCTTCGACCTGTGGCGCCAGGTGCCGGCCCCGCGTCGCGGCGAGCTGGTGCGTCAATTTGGCGATCTGTTGCGTGAATACAAGGCCGACCTTGGCGAGCTGGTGTCGTGGGAAGCCGGCAAGATCACCCAGGAAGGCCTGGGTGAAGTGCAAGAGATGATCGACATCTGCGACTTCGCCGTCGGCCTGTCTCGCCAGTTGTACGGCCTGACCATCGCCTCCGAGCGTCCGGGCCACCACATGCGTGAGTCCTGGCATCCGCTGGGCGTGGTCGGGGTGATCAGTGCCTTCAACTTCCCGGTGGCGGTCTGGGCCTGGAACACCACGCTGGCCCTGGTGTGCGGCAACGCGGTGATCTGGAAACCGTCGGAAAAGACCCCGCTCACCGCCCTGGCGTGCCAGGCGCTGTTCGAGCGCGTGCTGAAGAACTTCAGCGATGCACCGCCGTACCTGAGCCAGGTGATCATCGGCGGTCGCGATGCCGGTGAAGCGCTGGTGGATGACCCGCGCGTGGCCTTGATCAGCGCCACCGGCAGCACCCGCATGGGCCGTGAAGTGGCACCGAAAGTCGCCGCGCGTTTTGCCCGCAGCATCCTGGAACTGGGCGGCAACAACGCCATGATCCTGGCCCCGAGCGCCGACCTGGACATGGCCGTGCGCGCCATCCTGTTCAGCGCCGTCGGCACCGCCGGCCAGCGTTGCACCACCCTGCGCCGGCTGATTGCCCATGAGTCGGTGAAGGAAGAGATCGTCACCCGCCTCAAGGCTGCCTATTCGAAAGTGCGTATCGGCCATCCGCTGGAAGGCAACCTGGTCGGGCCGCTGATCGACAAGCACAGCTTCGACAACATGCAGGATGCGCTGGAGCAGGCCTTGAGCGAAGGCGGGCGAGTCTTTGGTGGCAAGCGCCAGCTTGAAGACCAGTTCCCGAATGCCTATTACGTCTCGCCAGCCATCGTCGAGATGCCCGAGCAGAGCGATGTGGTGCGCCACGAAACCTTCGCGCCGATCCTGTACGTGGTCGGCTACAAGGATTTTGCCGAGGCCTTGCACCTGAACAATTCAGTGCCCCAGGGCCTGTCGTCCTGCATCTTCACCACCGACGTGCGTGAAGCCGAGCAATTCATGTCGGCCGTGGGCAGCGACTGCGGCATCGCCAACGTCAACATCGGCCCGAGCGGCGCCGAGATCGGCGGCGCATTCGGTGGCGAAAAAGAAACCGGCGGCGGTCGCGAATCCGGCTCCGACGCCTGGCGCGGCTACATGCGCCGCCAGACCAACACCGTGAACTACTCGCTGGAGTTGCCGTTGGCGCAGGGGATTACCTTCGACTGAGGTCGAGTCAACGGAAATCCCCTGTGGGAGCGAGCCTGCTCGCGATAGCGTCGAATCAGCCGACATCAATATCGGTAGATAAACCGCCATCGCGAGCAAGCTCGCTCCCACAAATGAAATGGTGTGGTGGTTGGGTTTCTTTTTCGGAGTCTGGCAATGCCGTTACGCGAAGAATGTCTGTGGGAAAAACTGACGCCGCAAAGGCCTGAAAACAGCGCGCTCACCGGCGAAGTCACGGCTGACGTCTGTGTGATCGGCGCGGGTTTTACCGGGCTGTCGGCGGCGGTGCATTTGCTCGAGCAAGGCAAACGCGTGGTTGTGCTGGAAGCTCATCGGGCCGGGCACGGCGGATCGGGGCGTAACGTCGGGTTAGTCAACGCCGGCCTGTGGATCCCGCCGGATGACATCGAGGCCGGGTTTGGCGAGGCGGTGGGCAGCCAGCTCAATCGCATGCTGGGGGCGGCGCCGGCCCTGGTGTTCAGCCTTATCGATAAATACAACATTGATTGCCAACTGCGCCGCGAAGGCACCCTGCACATGGCCCATAACGCCCGGGGCGAGGCCGACCTGCGCAGTCGCGAAGAGCAATGGAAGCGCCGCGGTGCCCCGGTGGAATTGCTCACCGGCCAGGCCTGTGTCGATGCCACCGGCACGTCGAAAATCGCCGCGGCACTGCTCGACCGTCGCGCCGGCACGCTCAACCCGATGGCCTACACCAGCGGGTTGGCCAAGGCCGCCACGGACCTTGGCGGCCAGTTGTTCGACCACTCGCCGGTGACGCGCCTGGAACGCCAAGGCCAGCGCTGGTCGGTGCAGACTGCCCAGGGTTCGGTGCTGGCCGAGCAGGTGGTGATCGCCTCCAATGCCTACACCGAGGGCGACTGGACCGAACTGCGGCGCAATTTCTTCCCCGGCTATTACTATCAGGTCGCCTCGGTCCCGCTGACCGACGAGGCCGCCCGCCGCATTCTGCCGGGCGGGCAGGGCTCGTGGGATACCCGCCAGGTATTGAGCAGCATCCGCCGGGACAAGGACGGTCGTTTGCTGCTGGGCAGCCTGGGCAACGGCAACCGCAAGCCGACCTGGTTCCTCAAGGCCTGGGCCGACCGGGTGCAGCAGCACTATTTTCCTTACCTCAAGTCGGTGGAGTGGGAGTGCACCTGGACCGGTTGCATTGCCTTTACCCCCGATCACTTGATGCGTCTGTTCGAACCGGCCCCCGGGCTGGTGGCCGTTACCGGCTACAACGGCCGGGGCGTGACTACTGGCACGGTGGTCGGCAAGGCATTCGCCGATTACCTGTGCCATGGCGATGCCCAGGCCTTGCCGATCCCGTTCGCACCCATGCAGCCATTGGCCGGGGTGGGATTGCGCAGTTGCCTGTATGAGGCGGGCTTTTCGCTGTATCACGCGGGCCAGTGCCTGCGGATCGTCATTTGAGTGTTGAAAATTGTTGCTGAAACCCGCGTTTTCCGGCGTAGCGTCTAGCCTGTTATGGTGCGGGTTGTAGCAATCGCGCACCGACAGTGTGCAGTTCGGTGACGTGGGTTGTTACACAGTGGTTGCACGCCGTTTCGTGCGATGGTTGCAATGATGGCTCACGGAGGGTTTCACCCATTTGAATAAAAGGTTGCACCTCGTGCGGTTTAGACGGTTGCACGCCCTATGAAAAAGGGCTCGAAACAGTCGAAATAACAATAAAGCAGCGACTTTTTTCAGAATAAAAAACCGATGGCACGGCCCTTGCTCTGAGCTTTTCAGTGAAATGAAGTCGCAGTGCCAACTAAAAAAAACCTTGGAGCACCACCTCATGTCCCAGACGTTTTACAAGAAAGGTTTCCTGGCCCTCGCAGTGGCAGCTGCGTTGGGTGTTTCTGCGTTTGCTCAAGCTGATGTGAAATTTGGTGTGGCGGGGCCGATGACCGGCGCCAACGCTGCATTTGGCGAGCAGTACATGAAAGGTGCCCAGGCGGCAGCCGATGCCATCAACAAGGCCGGTGGCGTCAATGGTGAGAAGATCGTACTGGTCGCCGGCGACGATGCCTGCGAACCCAAGCAGGCCGTGGCCGTGGCCAACCGCCTGGTCGACCAGGACAAGGTGATCGGCGTGGTCGGGCACTTCTGCTCGTCCAACACCATCCCGGCCTCCGAGGTCTACGACGAAGCCGGCATCATCGCCATCACCCCGGGCTCCACCAACCCACAGGTCACCGAGCGCGGCCTGAGCGCCATGTTCCGCATGTGCGGCCGTGACGACCAGCAGGGCATCGTGGCAGGCGACTACATCGTCGACGTGCTCAAGGGCAAGAAAGTGGCTGTGCTGCACGACAAGGACACCTACGGCCAAGGCCTGGCGGATGCCACCAAGGCACAACTGGCCAAGCGTGGCGTGAAGGAAGTGCTGTACGAAGGCCTGACCCGTGGCGAGAAAGACTTCAGCGCCGTGGTGACCAAGATCCGTTCGGCCGGTGCCGATGTGGTCTATTTCGGTGGTCTGCACCCGGAAGCCGGCCCGCTGGTTCGCCAGTTGCGTGAGCAAGGGCTCAAGGACGTTAAGTTCATGTCCGACGATGGCATCGTCACCGACGAACTGGTCACCACCGCTGGCGGCGCGCAATACGTCGATGGCGTGTACATGACCTTCGGTGCCGACCCGCGCCTGCTGCCAGACAGCAAGGCCGTGGTTGAAGAGTTCCGCAAGAACGGCACCGAGCCTGAAGGCTACACCCTGTACGCCTACGCTTCGGTGCAGGCCCTGGCCGCCGGTTTCAATGGCGCCAAGTCCAACAAAGGCGAAGATGCGGCCAAGTGGCTCAAGGCCAACCCCGTCCAGACCGTGATGGGCAAGAAGGAATGGGACGCCAAGGGCGACTTGAAAGTCTCCGACTACGTGGTCTACCAGTGGGACAAAGACGGCAAATATCACCAGTTGGAAAAACAGAAGTAAGGGCTGAAACGACCGTCCACGCCTCCTTTGGGAGCCGGGCAAGCCCTGGTTTCCATGAGGCTCGCGCCGGTCGTGCCTGACATTGCTCTGACGTAAATCTGTATTTTCCTTAGAAGAGCCGCACACCTCAGGGTGTGCAGGTTCTCACTGCGTGAGATTGCGTTATGGATGGTATTTTCCTGCAGCAACTGATCAATGGCCTGACCCTCGGGTCAGTCTATGGTCTGATCGCCATCGGCTACACAATGGTCTATGGCATCATCGGCATGATCAACTTCGCCCACGGCGAGGTTTACATGATTTCCGCTTACCTCGCGGCAATCAGTCTGGCTCTGCTGGCTTACTTCGGTATTGAATCCTTTCCGCTTATGATCCTCGGCACTCTCGTGTTCACGGTCGTGGTCACCGGGGTATACGGCTGGGTCATCGAACGCGTCGCCTACAAACCCCTGCGCAACTCAACCCGGCTGGCACCGCTGATCAGCGCCATCGGCATTTCGCTGATCCTGCAGAACTACGCACAGATCAGCCAGGGCGCCCGCCAACAGGGTGTCCCGACACTGCTCGAAGGCGCCATGCGCGTCGATATCGGCAGTGGTTTCGTCCAGCTCACCTACACCAAGATTTTCATCCTGATCGCCGCATTCGCCGGGATGGCCTTGCTGACCTACATCATCAAGTACACCAAGCTCGGACGCATGTGCCGCGCCACCCAGCAAGACCGCAAGATGGCGTCGATCCTGGGGATCAACACCGACCGGGTGATTTCCTACGTGTTCATCATCGGCGCGGCCATGGCGGCCCTGGCCGGCGTGCTGATCACCATGAACTACGGCACGTTCGACTTCTATGCCGGTTTCATCATCGGCATCAAGGCGTTCACCGCGGCGGTACTCGGCGGCATTGGCTCCCTGCCTGGGGCGATGCTCGGCGGGATCATCCTCGGCATTTCCGAGTCGCTGTTCGCCGGTCTGATCAACTCTGACTACAAAGACGTGTTCAGTTTCTCGCTGCTGGTGCTGATTCTGATTTTCCGTCCCCAAGGCCTGTTGGGTCGCCCACTCGTGGCGAAGGTATAAGTATGTCTGCTGCCAATAAATCGATTGATATCAAAAAGAGCGTCATCGACGCGATCCTGGCCGGCTTGATCTCGCTGATTGTGTTCGGGCCGATTGTCGGCGTGGTGCTCGACGGCTACAGCTTCAACCTGCAACCGGCCCGCGTCGGCTGGCTGGTGGCGATCGTGATGATCGGGCGCTTTGCCTTGAGCCTGTTCCTGCAAACCCCCAAGGGACTGAAGATTCTCCAGGGTTTTGAAAGCACCGGCTCCGGTGTGCATGTGCTGCCGCCCGACTACAAGTCGCGCCTGCGCTGGATCATCCCGGCACTGATCGTGATTGCCATCGTGTTTCCGTTCTTCGCCAACAAATACGTACTCACGGTGGTCATCCTCGGGCTGATCTATGTGCTGTTGGGCCTGGGCCTGAACATCGTGGTCGGCCTGGCGGGGCTGCTCGACCTGGGTTACGTAGCGTTCTACGCCATCGGCGCCTATGGCCTGGCGCTGGGCTATCAATACCTGGGGCTGGGGTTCTGGACAGTACTGCCACTGGCGGCCATCGCGGCGGCGATGGCGGGGTGCATATTGGGATTCCCGGTATTGCGAATGCACGGTGACTACCTGGCCATCGTGACCCTGGGCTTTGGCGAAATCATTCGCCTGGTGCTCAACAACTGGCTGTCGTTCACCGGCGGGCCGAATGGCATGCCCGTGCCGTCGCCGACCTTTTTCGGCCTGGAGTTTGGTCGAAGGGCCAAGGATGGTGGGGTACCGTTCCATGAGTTCTTCGGCATCGACTACAACCCCAATATCAAATTCCTGTTCATCTACATCGTGCTGTTCATCACGGTGCTGCTGGTGCTCTACGTCAAGCATCGCCTGACCCGCATGCCGGTCGGACGTGCCTGGGAAGCCTTGCGCGAGGATGAAATCGCCTGCCGCTCCATGGGCCTGAACCATGTGCTGGTCAAGCTCTCGGCCTTCACCATCGGTGCGTCCACGGCGGGCCTGGCGGGGGTGTTCTTTGCCAGTTACCAGGGCTTCGTCAACCCGTCGTCGTTCACCTTCTTCGAGTCGGCGCTGATCCTGGCGATTGTGGTGCTGGGGGGCATGGGCTCGACGGTCGGCGTGGTGATTGCCGCGTTTGTGCTCACCGTGGCGCCGGAGCTGCTGCGCAGTTTCTCTGAATACCGGGTGCTGCTGTTCGGCGTGCTGATGGTGTTGATGATGATCTGGCGGCCTCGCGGCCTGATCCGTATCAGCCGTACCGGGGTGACGCCGCGCAAGGGGGTAGCGCCATGAGCGAAGTCGTACTCAAAGTTGAAAACCTGATGATGCAGTTCGGTGGCATCAAGGCCCTCAGCGACGTCAGCCTGCAAGTCAAGCGCAACTCGATCTTTGCCCTGATCGGCCCCAATGGTGCGGGCAAGACCACGGTGTTCAACTGCCTGACCGGTTTCTACAAGGCTTCGGGCGGGAAGATCGAGCTCAATGTGCGTGGCGAGCAAACCAACGTCATCAAACTGTTGGGCGAGGCGTTTCGCCCGACTGATTTCGTGTCGCCGAAGTCCTTCGCCAGCCGGCTGTACTACAAGATGTTCGGCGGCACCCACCTGGTGAACCGCGCCGGTCTGGCGCGCACCTTCCAGAACATTCGCCTGTTCAAGGAAATGTCGGTGCTGGAAAACCTGCTGGTGGCCCAGCACATGTGGGTCAACCGCAGCCTGGTGGCGGGCATCCTCAACACCAAGGGTTACCGCAAGGCCGAAAGCGACGCCCTGGACCATGCCTTCTATTGGCTGGAAGTGGTGGACCTGGTGGATTGCGCCAACCGCCTGGCGGGCGAGCTTTCCTACGGTCAGCAACGGCGTCTGGAGATCGCCCGGGCCATGTGTACCCGCCCGCAGATCATCTGCCTCGATGAACCGGCCGCCGGCCTCAACCCTCAGGAAACCGAAGCGCTGAGCGCGATGATCCGGCTGCTGCGCGACGAGCATGATCTGACCGTGGTGCTGATCGAACACGACATGGGCATGGTAATGAGCATTTCCGACCACATCGTGGTGCTGGACCACGGCAACGTGATCGCCGAGGGCGGTCCCGAGGCGATTCGCAACGATCCGAAGGTGATCGCGGCCTACCTGGGTGCCGATGAAGAGGAACTGGTATGAGTGGACCTATCCTCGAGCTCAAGGAGCTGGACGTGTTCTACGGGCCGATCCAGGCCCTGAAAAAAGTCTCGATGCACATTGGCGAAGGTGAAACCGTGAGCCTGATCGGCTCCAACGGAGCCGGCAAGTCCACGTTGCTGATGTCGATCTTCGGCCAGCCCCGTGCGGCGGGCGGGCAGATCATCTACCAGGGCGTGGACATCACCCACAAGTCGTCGCACTACATTGCCTCCAACGGCATCGCGCAGTCGCCGGAAGGGCGGCGGGTATTCCCGGACATGACCGTCGAGGAAAACCTGCTGATGGGCACCATTCCCATCGGTGACAAATACTCCAGCGAAGACATGCAGCGCATGTTCGAGCTGTTTCCACGGCTCAAGGAGCGCCGCAACCAGCGGGCCATGACCATGTCCGGCGGCGAGCAGCAAATGCTCGCCATCGCCCGGGCATTGATGAGCCGGCCCAAGTTGTTGCTGCTCGATGAGCCGAGCCTGGGGCTGGCGCCAATCGTGGTGAAGCAGATCTTCGCCACCCTGCGAGAGCTGGCGTCCACCGGGATGACCATCTTCCTGGTGGAGCAGAATGCCAACCACGCCCTCAGGCTGTCGGACCGGGCCTATGTGATGGTCAACGGCGAAATCCGCCTGACCGGCACGGGCAAGGAGCTGCTCGCCAACGAGGAAGTGCGCAACGCGTACCTGGGCGGGCATTGAGGCGGTTGTAGCAATGAAAAAAACCGGCGAGTGATCGCCGGTTTTTTTATATCCCCAACTCACTCTCAGTCTCTGTGGGAGCGAGCCTGCTCGCGAAAGCGGTGGATCAGTCGACATCCATGTATCTGACACTCCGCCTTCGCGAGCAGGCTCGCTCCCACAAGGGATTTGTATGTTTTTCACAATTGTGGACAACAATCCTGAACCCTTGCGAAACCGCGACATAAAGTCGCCGCAAACAGTTGTTTTGTCACGGTTTTGACTTGTCCCCGTTTGCTGTGGAACTGGCTGTGGGTAACGTGGGAGTAGCTGGCTGCAAGCCTTTGAATACGTGGCTTGCAGACCTATGGTTGTTTTTTGATCAGGCGTTTTTAGTCAAGCGGGAGTGGCTGTTGTCAACACTTTTATGAACACTGCAATGGGCTCGAAAGTCAGTGGGCAAGCCTGTGGATAAGTCTGTGATTAAACTCTGGAAAGACCGCGCTGAGCAGCGTCGTTACTGGCTTGGAGCCATCGCCCATCTCGCGTTGGCTTATAGCAGATAACTTGCGCTGCACAACCTCACTTGCAGGGTCAAGCGAAAAAATTTTCCAAATACCCCGCAAAGCCTTATGCACAGCGGCTTGCGGGTTTTGCACTTGCCCCCGATTACTGTGGACGTGCCTGTGGATAAGGTGCGGGCAACCGGCTGCGGCCCTTGTTTGGCAAGGCCTGGCGTTGATTGGTTGTTTTATGAGCAGTCGTGGGGCAAAAGTCGTGTGCAAGCCTTGCCCCTACCGTGCCAGGGCGGGCATGCTGTGGGCCGATTTCCATTCAATGGCTGTTGAAGTTCGAACAAGGAGAACACGATGTCTGACACCCTGTTTATTACCGGCGCGACGTCCGGTTTTGGTGAAGCCTGTGCCCGTCGTTTTGCCGAGGCCGGTTGGAAACTGGTGCTGACCGGTCGTCGTGAAGAACGCCTCAATGCCCTCTGTGCCGAGCTGTCGAAGCAGACTGAAGTCCATGGCCTGGTATTGGATGTGCGTGATCGCAAAGCCATGGAAGAGGCAATCGCCAACCTGCCGCCATCCTTCGCCAAATTGCGCGGGCTGATCAACAACGCCGGCCTGGCCCTGGGCGTTGACCCGGCACCCAAGTGCGACCTCGATGACTGGGACACCATGGTCGACACCAATGTGAAAGGGCTGATCTACAGCACTCGCCTGCTGTTGCCGCGCCTGATCGCCCACGGCCGTGGGGCCGGGATCGTCAACCTGGGCTCCATCGCCGGCAACTACCCGTATCCGGGCAGTCACGTGTATGGCGCGAGCAAGGCGTTCGTCAAACAGTTCTCCCTGAACCTGCGCTGCGACCTGCAAGGCACGGGCGTGCGGGTGAGCAATATTGAGCCGGGCCTGTGCGAGAGCGAGTTCTCCCTCGTGCGCTTCGGTGGCGACCAGGAGCGCTACAACGCGACCTACGCCGGCGCCGAGCCGATCCAGCCACAGGACATCGCCGATACGATTTTCTGGGTGCTCAATGCACCAGCGCACATCAACATCAACAGCCTGGAGCTGATGCCGGTGAGCCAGACCTGGGCCGGGTTTGCCATTGAGCGCAACAAAACATAAGACCGCGTTATCGTTCATCGCGGGCAAGCCTTGCTCCCACAAGTTTGACTCAGCTCTGGAGAGCAGGACTTCCACARGTTTGACTCAGCTCTGGAGAGCAGGACTTCCACAAGTTTGACTCAGCTCTGGAGAGCA
>NZ_LMDO01000002.1:73019-177164 GCF_001425105.1 Pseudomonas sp. Root401
AGTTTGACTCAGCTCTGGAGAGCAGGACTTCCACAAGTTTGACTCAGCTCTGGAGAGCAGGACTTCCACARGTTTGACTCAGCTCTGGAGAGCAGGACTTCCACARGTTTGATTCATGTCTAGGGAGCAGGGCTGCTCAAATCCCTGTGGGAGCAAGGCTTGCCCGCGATAGCGGTTTGCCAATCAGCCTAGATAATCGGCCAGCCCGCGATAGCAGGTCAGCAGGTGATACGGCGTGGTGGAGGGCATGTCCCGGCGGCTGACGATGCCGTCGGCGTCCAGGCATTCGTTCCAGCCCTTGGCATGCAGGAAATGCTGCTGCAGCGCCTGCAATTGACGCAGCAGCACCCCCTGGTTGCCCGGGCGCAAGGTGAGTGCCCGCAAGTATTCCGCCTGGGCCCAGATGCGTTGGGTGGCATCGCGGGGGCCTGCCTGGGATCCCAAGGCCAGCATTGCACACACAGCGCCGGAGTCCGGGGCGACGCCGCGTTGTTCGGTATGGCCGAAGCTGCGCTCCAGGGCCGTGTGCAACTTGCCGTTGCGCAACAGCGGCGATGAAGCCAGCAAGTAATACCATTCGAACTGGTGTCCCGGTTCGAACCAGTTATCCACAGCCTTGAGCGGCTTCTCCATCATCACGCGTTGCTGCGGCTCGATGAACTGCTTGGACATCCCGTCGCAAAGGCTCAGCAACGCCTGGCGGACGTTGACGTCCTCGCGGACCGACAGCGTGGCGAGGAACGCTTCGGCCAGGTGCATCAAGGGGTTTTGCAACGGGCCGGATCCGGTCGTCGACCAATCGCGCTTGAGGCTGGCCTCGTAGAGACCGTCTGCGCTGGCAAAACGCTTGGCAATGACCTCCAGGCTCGCGTTGAGCACCGATTCCACCAGCGGTTCGCGGACCTTGCCCCAGTAATGGGCGCAGGCGAACAGAATAAAGGCGTGGGTGTAGAGATCTTTGCCGGTGTCCAGCGGCGCGCCTTGCGGGTCGATGCTGTAGAACCAACCGCCGTGTTCGGCATCGTGGAAATGACGCTGCAGCGAGCGGAACAGTGCACTGGCTCGCTCCTCGGCCTGGGGCACTTCGCCGATCAGGCTGGCGAACACATACAACTGCCGCGCACAGGCCATGGCGCGGTAGCGCTGGGGTGGCAGCGGCACATGCTCGGCATCCAGGGATTCATAGGGCAACGCCAGTTCGGCATTCCAGCCCGGGCCTTGCCACATCGGCACGATCACGTCGTGAAAATGCTGACGCACCGTTGCGAACAGGGCGGTCAATTCAGGCTGGGGAGCGGGGCGGGAAGCATCAGGCATTGGCGGACGTCGTCACGGCTGGGGGCGATTGCGCGACATGGTAGCAGAGTGACCGACTCCAGAGAGATGGCACCTGCAAGTCCGTCATCGCGAGCAAGCTCCCACAGGGGGCGGTGTACACCGATCAAAGTGTGGAAGCAGACTGGCCCCCACAAGGACTTGTGTACCCGATCAAACTGTGGGAGCGAGCTTGCTCGCGATAGCGGCCTGGCAGGCGCTAAAGAATCAACCGGCCAGCAACCAGACCCCAGCCCCCGCCGAAGCTGCCCCGGCCAATCGAACCAATGGCGCCGCCGCTCGCGGCAACACCCGCACCAGGGCAAACCCGGCGCCATGCAACGCCGCCGTGGCCGCGACGAACCCTGCCGCATAGGTCCACGGGCTCGACATGTCCGGCAGTTCCAAGCCATGGGCTACGCCATGGAACAGCGCGAACAGTGCGGTTGCACCGACCGCCAAGCTCAACGGCGGACGCACCGCCAGTGCCACCGCCAGGCCCAGGGCGAGTACCGAGGCGGCGATCCCGCTTTCCAGTGCCGGCAGGTCCATGCCTTCAAAGCCCAGCAGGCCGCCGAGCAGCATCGTGCCGACGAAGGTGCAGGGCAGCGCCCAACGCGCGGCTCCTTGTTGCTGTGCAGCCCACAAACCGACCGCCAACATCGCCAGCAAGTGGTCGAGCCCGCCGATGGGGTGGCCGAGGCCGGCGATCAGGCCATTGTCGCCATGGCCGGGATGGGCGAAGGCCAGGGCTGGGGTCAGCAGCAGGGCGAGGGCGCCGAGAATGCGTTTGAAGGTCATGGATAAGCTTCCTTGTGGTCAGTCGGAAAGATCAGGCGGCGGTCAGCAAACCCTGGCGCTCGATGAAGGCGATGATGTCGTCCAGGCCCTGGCCGGTCTTCTGGTTGCTGAACACGAAGGGCTTGCCGTTGCGCATCCGCCGGGTGTCGCTGTCCATCATTTCCAGGGATGCACCCACCAGCGGTGCCAGGTCGATTTTATTGATCACCAGCAAGTCGGATTTGCAGATGCCAGGCCCGCCCTTGCGCGGCAGCTTGTCACCGGCCGAGACGTCGATCACATAGATGGTCAGGTCCGACAGCTCCGGGCTGAAGGTCGCCGACAGGTTGTCGCCGCCCGACTCCACCAGAATCAGGTCCAGGCCTGGGAAGCGCCGGTTCAACTGGTCCACCGCCTCAAGGTTGATCGATGCGTCTTCGCGAATCGCCGTGTGCGGGCAGCCGCCGGTTTCCACGCCGATGATCCGCTCCGGCGCCAGGGCCTCGTTGCGCACCAGGAAGTCGGCGTCTTCGCGGGTATAGATGTCGTTGGTGACCACTGCCAGGTTGTAGCGTTCACGTAGAGCCAGGCACAGGGCCAGGGTCAGGGCGGTCTTGCCGGAACCTACCGGGCCGCCGATACCGACGCGCAGAGGTTGTGTATTCATGAGTGTCTCCTAGGAACGGAACAGACGGCTGTACTGGCGCTCATGGGCCATGCACGCCAGGGACAGGCCAAATGCGGCGCTGCCGTAATGATCGGGGTCGATGTTCGAGGCGTCGTGCTGGGCCTGTTGCAGCAGCGGCAGCAGCTCACTGGTCAGGCGTTGGGCGGCTTGCTGGCCCAGGGGCAGGGTTTTCATCAGCACCGCCAGTTGGTTTTCCAGCCAGCTCCACAGCCAGGCGGCGAGGGCGTCCTGGGGAGCGATGTGCCAGGCGCGCGCCGCCAGGGCCCAGCACAAGGCCAGGTGTGGCTCGCTGCGCTGTTGGAGAAAGTCCCGGGCGGCACCGTCGAGCTCCGGAAGGCCGGCGAGCAGTTGCTGCAACGAGTAGCCCATCTGCCGGCTCTCTTGATACAGCTCACGGGTTTCCCGGCTGGCGCGGTGTTCTTCGCAATGCAGCAGCAGGGCGTCCCAATCGTCAGCGGCGGCTGCGCTGCAGTGCGCCAGCAACAAGGGCGCTTCGAAACGCGCCAGGTTCAGCAGCAGTTGATCGCTGATCCAGCGACGGGCGTCGTCGGGGTTCTTCACCTGGCCATTGTCCACCGCCATCTCCAGCCCCTGGGAATAGCTGTAGCCGCCAATCGGCAATTGCGGGCTGGCCAGACGCAGCAGCGCCCAGGCCGGGTTCATGTGCGCACGCCAAACTGATGCAGGCGCGGCGCGTAGTTGAAATCTTCGTCGCCGTGCCGGGAGTGATGGTGACCGCCGCCATAGGCGCCGTGTTCCGGCTGGAACGGGGCTTCGATGGCTTCGGCGCGGGCGCCCAGTTGTTCGAGCATCGCCTTGAGCACGTAATCGTCCAGCAGGCGCAACCAGCCATCGCCCACTTGCAAGGCGACATGGCGATTGCCCAGGTGATAGGCGGCGCGGGTCAGCTCGAAGGCGTTGGCGCAGGTGACATGCAGCAGTTGTTCGGCGCGGGCGCAAACGCGCACGATGCGTCCATCTTCAGCTTGCAGGCATTCGCCGTCGTACAGCGGCGGTTGGCCTCGTTCCAGGAACAACCCCACGTCTTCACCCTCGGCACTGAAACAGCGCAGACGGCTTTTGCTGCGGGCGTCAAAGGTCAGGTGCAGCTCGGCGTCCCAGCGCGGTTGAGTGTCGATTCTGCGATGAATCACCAGCATCGGAGTGCTTCCAGCAATGAACAGTGCTGTGTTTAGAGCAAGGGGCTTGCCAACCGAATGATATGTAGGAAATAGCTGGGATCGCGTTTCAGGATGGGGCGGATTGCGTGCCATGTTGGTGCGAAGTGGAATGTCGCGCACCATTTTGCGACGGGCGCAAAAAGAACCTGTGGGAGCGAGCTTGCTCGCGATGGCGGTTTTTCAGCGGCATTGATGGTGGCTGACCCACCGCTATCGCGAGCAGGCTCGCTCCCACAGTGGAATGGTGTTGAGCTTGATATTCGGTTCGACACAAAACTCTGTGGGAGCGAGCCTGCTCGCGATGGCGCCGGTTCAGCCTGCATCAATGCAAAGCTCTACACCCTGGCGCCAGGCGCCGTCATCTCCTTGGTTTCCAGATGATCCAATGCCCGCTCGACCAACAACTGCACTCCATCGGCCATCCGGCTGATTGCCAGGGCGACGCAGCGGCGTGAATCGTCCACGTCGTCAGCCAGGTCGGCGGCGATGGTGCTGATGGAGAGCAGGTCTTCGGAGGCGTTGGCGAGCAGGGNCAACAACTGCACTCCATCGGCCATCCGGCTGATCGCCAGGGCGACGCAGCGGCGTGAATCGTCCACGTCGTCAGCCAGGTCGGCGGCGATGGTGCTGATGGAGAGCAGGTCTTCGGAGGCGTTGGCGAGCAGGGTTTCGGTGTCGATGTGTGGGGAAACGATGAAGAGTTGGTTTTTGTCAGGTTCGGGCGGTGAGGCGGGCTTGGGCTTGAGGTAGTAGTCGAGGCCGCGGGTGGCGGCGTCTTCGAGCTTTTTTTCTTCCTGCGCTTCGACGCGGGATTTGTGGCCGCTGTGCGGGGGATTCGGAGTTGCTTTGAACATAGTGAAAATTCCTGGAAGTGGAGCCGGCACCCTCCGATTGCACGTCGAAAAATGGGTGGCAGCTGTACGTAGGTGTGCAAGACCGGTCCAGGAACCCGGCAGACCCGAAGGTCTCCCTCGCGCAGCCGCCATAACAGTCGGCGAGCATAGAAAAATGCTCGGCGAATAGCCATAACGAATGCGTTCCTAGATCGGACTTGCACGTCCGTGTCACCGTTTTTGCGATGACGAACAGAGGTTAGCGGCGCTCGAAAGCGCTGCCTAGTTCATGAACAGCCCGGCGTGTTGAAGGAAATGTCCGAGGGTTTGGCGGAGAAAAGCACCAAAAGATCGCAGCCGTCGGCAGCTCCTACAGAAATTGCCTAGCGGCTGCCGAAAGCTGCGATTTTTTGATTTGAATGTTCGATGGAGAGATGCACCTTTTCTTACATCACAGAGCATCTGTCGCGTGGCTTTTCGGGAGGCGGTGTGTCAGGTGGGCAATCAGGGGGCTGAGACTCCGCTATCGCGAGCAGGCTCGCTCCCACAGTGGAATGGTGTTGAGCTTGATATTCGGTTCTACACAAAACCCTGTGGGAGCGAGCCTGCTCGCGATGGCGTCGGCTCAGCTTGCATCAAAACAAAGCGCTATCCCTTGGCGCCAGGCGCCGCCATCTCCTTGGTTTCCAGATGATCCAATGCCCGCTCGACCAACAACTGCACTCCATCGGCCATCCGGCTGATCGCCAGTGCGACGCAGCGGCGTGAATCGTCCACGTCGTCAGCCAGGTCGGCGGCGATGGTGCTGATGGAGAGCAGGTCTTCGGAGGCGTTGGCGAGCAGGGTTTCGGTGTCGATGTGTGGGGACNTCGTCCACGTCGTCAGCCAGGTCGGCGGCGATGGTGCTGATGGAGAGCAGGTCTTCGGAGGCGTTGGCGAGCAGGGTTTCGGTGTCGATGTGTGGGGACACGATGAAGAGTTGGTTTTTGTCAGGTTCGGGCGGTGAGGGGGGCTTGGGCTTGAGGTAGTAGTCGAGGGCGCGGGTGGCGGCGTCTTCGAGCTTTTTTTCTTCCTGCGCTTCGACGCGGGACTTGTGGCCGCTTTTTGGCGGATTTGGAGTGACCTTGAACATATCTATGTACCAGAGTTGGGGTCGACATCCTTTCGCTTGCATTCGAAGAGGTGGCAACTGTGCGTAGGTGTGCAAGACCGGCTGGTACCCCCGGCAGACCCGAAGGTCTCCCACGCACAATCGCCATAACGGACGCGAGCATAAAAAAATGCTCGGTCAATAGCCATGACCAATTGCGTACCAATCCGGACTTGCACGTCCGTGTCACCGTTTTTTGCGATGACGAACAAAGGTTAGCGGCGCTCGAAATTGCTGCCTAGTTCATGAACAGCCCGGCGTGTTGAAGGACATGTCCGAGGGTTTTGCGGGGAAAAGCTCCGAAAGATCACAGCGGTCGGCAGCTCCTACAGAAATTGCCTAGCGGCTGCCGAAAGCTGCGATTTTTTGATTTGAATGTTCGATGGAGAGATGCACCTTTTCTTACATCCCAGAGCATCTGTCGCGTGGCTTTTCGGGAGGCGGTGTGTCAGGTGAGCAATCAGGGGGCTGAGACTCCGCTATCGCGAGCAGGCTCGCTCCCACAGTGGAATGGTGTTGAGCTTGAGATTTGGTTCGACACAAAACCCTGTGGGAGCGAGCCTGCTCGCGATGGCGTCGGTTCAGACTGCATCAATGCAAGGCGCTATCCCTTGGCGCCAGGCGCCGCCATCTCCTTGGTTTCCAGATGATCCAATGCCCGCTCGACCAACAATTGCACTCCATCGGCCATCCGGCTGATTGCCAGGGCGACGCAGCGGCGTGAATCGTCCACGTCGTCAGCCAGGTCGGCGGCGATGGTGCTGATGGAGAGCAGGTCTTCGGAGGCGTTGGCGAGCAGGGGTTCGGTGTCGATGTGTGGGGACACGGCGACGCAGCGGCGTGAATCGTCCACGTCGTCAGCCAGGTCGGCGGCGATGGTGCTGATGGAGAGCAGGTCTTCGGAGGCGTTGGCGAGCAGGGTTTCGGTGTCGATGTGGGGGGAAACGATGAAGAGTTGGTTTTTATCGGGTTCGGGCGGAGAAGAAGGTTGAGGTTTGAGGTAGTAATCGAGGGCGCGGGTGGCGGCGTCATCGAGCTTTTTTTCTTCCTGCGCTTGGACGCGGGATTTGTGGCCGCTTTGCGGCGGATTTGGTGAGGGCTTGAACATAGTTGTACTCCGAAGTTTTTAGGAGCCAACACCGCCTCGCTTGCACAGTCGAGAGAGGTGGCAGCTATGCATAGGTGTGCAAGACCGGTCGGAGTACCCGGCAGACCCGAAGGTCTCCCATACACAGCTGCCATAACGGTCCGCGAGCATAAAAAAATGCTCGATGAATAGCCATCGACAATTGTGTCCTCCGCCGGACTTGCACGTCCGTATCACCGTTTTTGCGATGACGAACCAAGGTTAGCGGCGCAAAACCAGGGTGCCTAGTTCATGAACAGCCCGGCGTGTTGAAGGAAATGTCCGAGGGTTTGGCGGGGAAAAGCACCGAAAGATCACAGCGGTCGGCAGCTCCTGCAGAGATGGCCCTATCTCCCAGGCGGTTCTTCGGGAGGCGGTGTGTCAGGTGAGCAATCAGGGGGGCTGAGACTCCGCTATCGCGAGCAAGCTCGCTCCCACAGTGGGTACATCGGGGTTATTCGGTACTGCCCAACCCTTGCCAATGCTTGAGGCCAATGAAGATGAACCGCAGTTGCTGGGTAATCTTCGCTTGGGGCGTGAGGTGTTCGGGGAGGGCTTGGGCGGGTGGGTCGATGATGTCCGGCAGGGTGGCGAATACGCTCTTGACGATGAGGTCGGCCATCACGCCCAGGGCGGCCAGGTCCAGGTGCTGCAACTTGGGCATCAAGGCCAGGTCGGCGGCCAGGTCCGAGCTGATGTCCTCGCGCAGTTGGGCGATGGCCTGGCGCACCGGCAGGGAGCCGCCGTATTGCTCGCGGGCCAGGAACAGGAACTGCGATCGGTTGGCCTGCACCACATCGAGAAAGATCCGCACCGACGCATCGATAATGCCGCCCATGACGAATTCGTTGTGGCGTACCAGGCGGATGGTTTCGCGGAAGGTCTGGCCGACTTCGCTGACCAGTGCCAGGCCCAGTTGGTCCATGTCGTCGAAGTGGCGGTAGAACCCGGTGGGCACGATGCCGGCTGTCCGGGCGACTTCCCGCAGGCTCAGGCTGCCGAATCCCCGGCCGCACTCCATCAAATGGCGGGCTGCGTCCATCAGGGCATTTCGGGTCTGTTGTTTCTGTTCGGCGCGGGGCAGCATCGCAAGGCTGGCTTCTGATTCACGGGAGCGACGCACTCTAGCAAATCGGCTTTGCCGACGTCGAACGGTAGAGAGGGATCAGGCGGGGAAAACGAAGGGCTTGAAAAGTCAAAAGCCCGATTGCAGGAATCGGGCTTTTTTCAGGGCCACCATGGGCTCAGCTCACTGCGTCGTTGCGTTCAATCACGCGATCACCACCGCCTTCGGCCACGGTTTCGCCCAGTTTGGTGCGGGAAGAACCGTCTTCGGCCAGGGTCTGGCCAGGGGTGCGGTCGGAACCGTCTGCGGCCAGGGTCTGGCCAGGAGTGCGGTCGGAACCGTCTGCGGCGAGGGTCTGGCCAGGGGTGCGGTCGGAACCGTCTGCGGCGAGGGTCTGGCCAGGGGTGCGGTCAGAACCGTCGGCGGCGAGGGTCTGGCCGGGGGTGCGGTCGGAACCGTCTGCGGCAATGGTCTGGCCAGGAGTGCGGTCAGAACCGTCTTCGGCCAGGGCATCACTCTGTTTGGTACGGTCATAACCGTCCTCAACCAGGCCTTTTTCTTCCAGTTTGTCACGGCCACCTTCGGCAACAGTCTGGCTGTAGACAGAATGGCTGTCCTTGACCTGTGGCGTGGCTTGTTCGGAAGCTGGCAATGCAAAGGCGGTCGAGGCCAGCAGTGAAAGGGACAGGCTCATCAGTAATTGGCGTTTCATGATCGTTGCTCCTTGGGAGGGCGATAAAGTGGGTACGAGGGCAATGCTACTCTCGATAAGTCGATATAAAAGTTCATAAACGCAATGGTAATAATCAACGGAATTGATTGTTCGGGGCGAAGGCTCTAGAACGGGCGTTTCCGAGGTGTGGTTTTGCACCGAGGTGGGTATTTTGTACCCATCGCTGCCTCGTAAATGTGCGGGTGCGGTAACAGTTTGTTGGCTGATCGGTCAGGAATATTGCATTTTTTTGTGCCGTTCATCGGCACCAGCGGACCGCTTTACCAGTCCAACCCTTCATAACGAACCGACTGCAGGGTCGTGTTTCCAGCGGCGTCGCGGTTGCGGACGCTGACTCGTCATCAGGAGCCTTGTGCATGACGCGCACCTCGAAAATCCTCGCCTGGAGCTTTGCCAGCCTTGTTGTCCTGCTGGCCGTGCTGGTCCTGGTCATCGCCTTCTTCGACTGGAACCGCATCAAACCCACGCTCAATGCCAAGGTTTCCGAGGAGTTGCATCGCCCCTTTGCCATCAACGGCAACCTGGCGGTGGCCTGGCAGCGTGAGCCGGAGGAAGGGGGCTGGCGAGCCTGGTTGCCGTGGCCCCATGTGGTGGCCGAGGACTTGAGCCTGGGCAATCCGGATTGGTCGAAAACCCCGCAAATGGTCACGCTAAAACGTGTTGAATTACGCGTGTCGCCCTTGGCCTTGCTGGCCCGGCGGGTGGCGATTCCGCGTATCGACCTGACGGAGCCCAACGCCAACCTGCAACGCCTGGCTGATGGGCGCGCCAACTGGACCTTCCAATTCGATCCGAAAGACCCGGACGCCGAGCCGTCCAGCTGGGTTGTGGACATCGGCGCCATCGGCTTCGACAAGGGCCGCGTCACCCTTGACGACCAGACGCTCAAGACCCGGCTCGACCTGTTGATCGACCCATTGGGCAAACCCATCCCGTTCAGCGATATCGTCGGTGACAAGGCCGCCAAAAAAGCCCAGGACCAGGGCGCGACACCGCAGGACTACGCGTTCGCCTTCAAGGTCGACGGGCAGTATCACGGGCAGAACCTGGCTGGCTCCGGCAAGGTCGGTGGTTTGCTGGCCTTGCAGGATGCGTCACGACCCTTTCCGCTCCAGGCCCAGGCGAAGATCGCCGATACCCGCGTCGAACTGGCCGGCACCCTCACTGACCCGATGAACCTCGGTGCCCTGGACTTGCGCCTGAAACTGGCCGGCAACAGCCTTGCCCATCTCTACCCACTGACCGGCGTGACCCTGCCGGATTCGCCGCCTTATGCCACCGATGGCCGCTTGATTGCCAAGCTGCATGAGCCGGGTGGGGCGCTGTTTCGCTATGAGGCGTTCAACGGCAAGATCGGCGACAGCGATATCCATGGCGACCTGGCCTATGTCGCCAGCCAGCCCCGGCCAAAACTCAGTGGCGCGCTGGTCTCCAATCAACTGCTGTTCAGTGACCTGGCGCCGCTGATCGGTGCCGACTCCAATACCGAACAAAAAGCCCGGGGCGGCGCCAGCAAACAGCCGACCGGCAAGGTCTTGCCCGTGGAAGAGTTTCGCACCGAGCGTTGGAGTGTGATGGACGCCGATGTGGAGTTCACCGGCAAGCGCATCGTCCATAGCGAGCAGTTGCCGTTCACCGACCTTTACACCCACCTGGTGCTCAACGATGGGCAGTTGAGCCTCGAGCCCCTGCGCTTCGGCGTGGCCGGTGGCCGCCTCGATGCGCAGATCCGCCTCAACGGCCATACCCAGCCCCTTGAGGGCCAAGCCAAACTGACGGCGCGAGGTTTCAAGCTCAAGCAGCTGTTCCCCGGTTTTGAGCCGATGAAAACCAGCTTCGGCGAATTGAACGGCGATGCCGATATCACCGGGCGCGGCAATTCGGTGGCGGCGTTGCTGGGCACTTCCAATGGCACGTTGAAAATGCTCATCAACGATGGCGCCATCAGTCGTGAGCTGATGGAGCTGGCGGGGCTGAACGTCGGCAACTACGTGGTGGGAAAAATCTTTGGCGACAAGGAAGTGAAGATCAACTGCGCGGCGGCGGACTTCGACATCAAGACGGGCCTGGCGACCACGCGCCTGTTCGTGTTCGACACCGAGAACGCGATCATCTACATCGACGGCACGGCGAACATGGCAAATGAACAACTGGACCTGACCATCACCCCCGAGTCCAAGGGCTGGCGCCTGATTTCCCTGCGCTCGCCGTTGTACGTCCGCGGCCCGTTCGCCAAGCCCGCCGCCGGGGTCAAGGCAGTGCCGCTGATGCTGCGCGGCGCCGGTATGGTGGCATTGGGTGTGATCGCTGCACCTGCCGCCGGCCTGCTCGCGCTGGTAGCGCCCAGCGGCGGTGAGCCGAACCAGTGCGCGCCGCTGCTGGAACAGATGAAGGCGGGCAAGGCGCCGGTGACGGTCAAGCCGACCCGATAAGCCAGGCTTGCGGTGAGGCGACTGGCCTCATCGCGAGCAAGCTCGCTCCCACATTCGACCGAGTTTTTTCAGGAAGAATGCGGTCCCCTGTGGGAGCGAGCCTGCTCGCGATAGCGGTATCAGAGGTCGGCCAGGATATCGGCCATGTCATCGGCATGCTCTTCTTCCTGGGCCAGGATGTCTTCGAAGATGCGCCGGGTGGTCGGGTCTTTTTCGCCGATGTACTGGATGATTTCCCGATAGCTGTCGATGGCGATCCGTTCGGCCACCAAGTCCTCGTACACCATTTCCTTGAGGGTGTTGCCCGCCACGTACTGGGCGTGGGAATTGCGGGTCAACAGGTCGGGGTTGAACTCCGGCTCGCCGCCCAGCTGCACGATGCGTTCGGCGAGTTTGTCGGCGTGTTCGGCTTCCTGGTTCGCGTGCTCGAGGAATTCACTGGCCGCCACGCTGGCCTTGAGGCCGGTGGCCATGAAGTAGTGGCGCTTGTAGCGCAGCACGCAGACCAGTTCGGTGGCCAGCGCTTCGTTGAGCAGGCGGACAACTTCCTGCCGATCGGCGCCGTAGCCTTCGGTCACTGCGCCGTTCTGCACGTTCTGCCGTGCACGTTCGCGCAGGGTGGTTACATCGGATAAGTGCATGTCGCTCATCTCGTTCTCCTGGAGGCTGATCCGGTGGGAGCGTCACGCTCTGATGGCGCGATCACTCTAAGTCTGAGTGACACGGTCCTGGAAAAGTTTTACCGAGTTTTTCAGCGCATAGCCGGACAGCCGTGCTTCCTCCCCTAGCCACTGGAAGAACGCCCGCACCGGCGGATGGCGTTCGCGGCCCGGGACGCACAGGGCGCTGTAGCCGGCGCCATTGACCTGGACGTCCGGGCGATAGCCCACCAGCAAGCCGCTGGCGATGCTTTCAGAGGCCAGGATATTGCTCGCCAGCACCAGGCCCTGCCCGGCAATCGCCGCTTGCAAGGCGTAATGCTCCTCGTCGTACTCGCGCATGCACGGCTGCCGGGTGAGCCAGTTCTCCCCGGCCTGGGCGCACCAGGCATCCCAGCCGTGGGCGTACAGCTTGGAGTTGTGCCAATGCACGCTGATCAGCGTCGGCACCTGCCGGGCCGCCAGGGCCACCTGTTCAGGCGAGCCATAGACCCCGAAGCTTTCATCGAACAGGCACATGCCGTAGAGGTTCGGGTAGGCGTCCAGGCTGTAGCGCACCACCAGGTCGACGCTGGCGTCCTGATGCAGGTCGATCACCTCGCAGTGGGTGTCCAGGCGCACGTTGATGTTCGGGTGACGCGCATAAAAACGCCCCAGGCGAGGCACCAGCCACAGGGCGGCAAACGCTGCGGTGGTGGACAGTGTCAGGTGGCTGGTGCTGCGTTGCGGACGCAGGGTGTCGACGCTTTGCGCCACCTCCAGCAATGCCCCGTGCAGGCTGTGGAACAAGCGTTGCCCGCCGTCGGTGAGGCGTACCTGGCGTGGCAGGCGTTCGAACAGCGCCAGCCCCAGCCAGGTCTCCAGGGATCGAATCTGATGGGAGACTGCCGTAGGCGTCACCGACAGCTCCGCCGCAGCCGCCTTGAAACTGAGCAGCCGCGCGGCTGCCTCGAAGGCGCGCAGGGCGTTGAGCGGCAGGTTGGCGAACATGCTGATTCTCCTGAAATGCGATGGATGAAATTAACTCATCCAGATGAACTAACGCTCATTTGTCCGCCAGCGGCAACGAGCTTCAAGCTGTAAGGCACAAGCAGTGTTGATTGTAGCCGCATAAAAGGAGATTCAGATGAGTAAGATTCTTGTGGTGCATGGCAGTCCCCGTGGCGAGCGCTCTCATTCCCGGCGCTTGGCCGAGGCCTTCGTTTCGGCGTGGCAGGCTGACCATCCGCAATCCCAATTGACCCGCCGCGAAGTCGGGCGGGCGGTGATTGCGCCGGTCAACGAAGCGTTCATCGCCGCGGCGTTCTACCCCGAGCCCCAGGCTCGGCCGTTGATCATGCAAGCGGACCTGGCCCTGAGCGATGCCTTGGTCGAGGAGTTGCAAGCCCATGACCGACTGGTGATCTCCGCGCCCATGCATAACTTCAGCGTGCCCAGCGGTGTGAAGGCCTGGATCGACCAGATCGTGCGCATCGGGCTGACGTTCAACCACAGCCTGGATAACGGCGTGTCGCACTACGAGCCGCTGGTGCTGGGCAAGAAGGCGCTGATCGTGACCAGTCGCGGCGATTTCGGTTTCGGCCCCGGCGGCCAGTTGGAAAGCATGAACCACGCCGACACACTGTTACGCACTGTCCTGGGGTTTATCGGCATTACCGATGTGACGGTGGTGGCGGCCGAAGGCGAAGAATCGGCCGAGCGCAGCTTTGCGTTGTCCTGCGCCGAGGCCGAGGAGCGTTTGCTGGCCTTGGCGCGGTCCTTCTGAGAGGGGCTGCTGCGCAGCCTAACGGGAGTAAGCGCCCTCGCCACGGATTCATCTGGGTGTCATAGACTGGTCATCATCGGTACCGATGCTGACCCCTCTTGATCACAAGGATGTCGCCATGTCGCAGCGCTGCGCCACTCGTTATCCGCTGGTACTGGTCCCGGGCATGCTCGGGTTCATACGCCTGGTGTTGTATCCGTACTGGTATGGGATCGTCTCGGCGTTGCGTCGCGGTGGGGCCGTGGTCGTGGCGGTGAAGGTTTCGCCGCTGCATTCTTCCGAGGTGCGCGGCGAGCAATTGCTGGCGCGGATCGAGGAGGTCCTGCGGCAAACCGGTGCGCAGAAAGTCAACCTGATCGGCCACAGCCAGGGCAGCCTCACCGCCCGCTATGCGGCCGCCAAACGCCCGGACCTGGTGGCGTCGGTCACGTCGGTGGCCGGCACCAACCACGGCTCCGAACTGGCGGATTATCTGCAAGTCCATTACCCCGCCGACAGTGCCAAGGGGCGCGTGCTTAGTGCCGTGCTGCGCTTGATCAACGCCCTGATGAGCCTGCTGGAAAGCGGTTATCGCGGGCCGAAGCTGCCGGTGGACATCCACGCGTCCCACGCCTCGCTGACCACCGCCGGGGTGGGGCTGTTCAACCAACGTTATCCACAGGGCCTGCCGCAAACCTGGGGTGGGAATGGACCGGAAGAGGTTAATGGCGTGCGTTATTACTCGTGGTCCGGCACTTTGCAGCCGGGCAAGACCGACAAGGGGCGCAACCTGTTCGACGGCACCAACCGCAGCTGCCGTTTATTTGCCCGCACGTTTGTAAGGGAAGCGGGGCAGTGCGACGGCATGGTCGGACGCTACAGTTCGCACCTGGGCACGGTGATCCGCGATGACTATCCGCTGGACCACTTCGATATCGTCAACCAATCGCTGGGGCTGGTGGGCAAGGGGGCCGAGCCGGTCCGGTTGTTTGTCGAGCATGCCGAGCGGTTGAGGGCGGCCGGGGTGTAGCCCGTTGGACCGCGTTATCGTTCATCGCGAGCAAGCTCGCTCCCACAATGGACCTAACAACACCAATCTACTGTGGGAGCGAGCCTGCTCGCGATGGCGGTAGCTCAGGCACAGAGGGCCAACCTGGTGAAGGTGTAACAGGCTTTGTCTACACTGCACCTCATCGCCACACCCTCGTGTGGCAGCCAGGAGAAACACCATGAAGATGCTGCGTGTGCCTTTGTTGATGATCGGTTTATTGCTGTGTTCCCAGAGCTTCGCCGAGACGGCGCAGCAGAACAAGATGACCACCTGCAACGCTGACGCCACCGCCAAGGCGCTCAAGGGCGATGAGCGCAAGGCGTTCATGAGCAATTGCCTCAAGGCTACCCCGCAGGAGCGCATGAAGAGCTGCAACGCCACCGCCACGGAACAGGCGCTGAAGGGCGATGCCCGCAAGGCGTTCATGAGTGAGTGCCTGAAGAAGAAATAAGCGTTGAACCCATGGGCCCTATCGCGAGCAGGCTCGCTCCCACAATGGACCGAGCACGACAAATCCACTGTGGGAGTGAGCCTGCTCGCGATGGGGCCGGCACAGCCACTGCAAAAAAACCCTGAACTGCGACCAAGGTCGGCCGATACAATCCCTAGTGCTGCTAGTGGAAGGCTGGCAGACTGCCGATCCTTTCACGCCGTTTTGTCCTGAGGCTGTATGCCAACGTTTTCTCAGCGTCATGTATTGTTGGTGATCAGTTGGGTGATCATTTTTGGTGGGCTGTTGCTGGTGCTGCCGCTGCGCCTGTTGCCGAGCCTGCTGGCCGGGCTGCTGGTGTTCGAACTGGTCAACATGCTCACCCCGCAGTTGCAGCGACTGATCGAAGGCCGCCGCGCTCGTTGGCTGGCGGTGGCGTTGCTGGGCACGCTGGTGGTCAGTGTGTTGACGTTGATCTTCGCCGGCGCCTTCAGTTTCCTGCTGCATGAAGCGGAAAACCCGGGCGCGTCCCTGGACAAGTTCATGACCGTGGTCGACCGTGCCCGTGGGCAATTGCCGCCGTTCATCGATGCTTACCTGCCGGCCAGCGCCGCCGAGTTCCGGGTGGCGATTGGTGACTGGGTGAGCAAGCACGTGAGCGACCTGCAACTGGTGGGCAAGGACGCGGCCCACATGTTCGTGACGTTGCTGATCGGCATGGTGCTGGGGGCCATCGTTGCCCTGCAGCGCATCCCCGACCTGACCAAGCGCAAGCCTCTGGCCGCGGCGCTGTTCGATCGCCTGAACCTGCTGGTCAAGGCGTTTCGCAACATCGTCTTCGCCCAGATCAAGATTTCCCTGCTCAACACTTTCTTCACCGGGATTTTCCTGGCGGTGGTGCTGCCGCTGTTCGGCATCAAGCTACCGCTGACCAAGACCCTGATCGTGATGACCTTCCTGCTGGGGCTGCTGCCGGTCATCGGCAACCTGATGTCCAACACACTGATCACTATTGTCGGCCTGTCGCTGTCGATCTGGGTGGCGGTGGCTGCGCTGGGTTACCTGATCGTGATCCACAAGCTCGAATACTTCCTCAACGCCCGCATCGTCGGCGGGCAGATCAGCGCCAAGTCGTGGGAGTTGCTCATGGCGATGCTGGTGTTCGAAGCCGCATTCGGCCTGCCGGGGGTGGTGGCGGGGCCGATTTATTATGCGTATCTCAAGAGTGAGTTGAAGCAGGTGGGGATGGTGTAGGGGGAGCAGCTTCAAGCTTCAAGCTTCAAGCTTCAAGTAAAAGCTAATCCGTGTCGCTTGGCTAAGCTGCAAGCTTCAAGTGAAGCCAGCCACACCGCCTAACCGCTCTTACTTGAAGCTTGCAGCTCAAAGCTCAAAGCTGCCCCTCACCCATACCGCTTCATCGCCTCGATCGCCAACCCGCTGCCGATACTGCCGAAGATATTGCCTTCCACATGCCGCGCCTGGGGCAGCATCGCCGAGACGCTGTTGCGCAGCGCCGGGATGCCGCTGGAACCGCCGGTGAAGAACACCGTATCCACCTGATCGACCCGCACGTTGGCATCGCTGAGCAACTGCGTGACGCTGCCGCGTACCCGCTCCAGCAAGCCGTCGATGGCCGACTCGAACAGTGCCCGGCTCAGGTCCACGCTCAGGCCCGGCTCGATCCGGTCCAGGAGCAAATGGCGCTGGTCGGCGTGGGTCAGCTCGATCTTGGTTTCTTCCACTTCCATCGCCAGCCAGTGCCCGGCGCGCTGTTCGATCAGTTTGAACAGCCGGTCGATGCCGCCAGTGTCTTCGATGTCGTAGCGCATGCTGCCCAGAGCGAGGGTGGATTTTTGCGAGTACACCGCGTTGATGGTGTGCCAGGTCGCCAGGTTCATGTGGTGACTGGTAGGCATGTAGGCGCCGCTCTTCATGCGGCTGCCGTAGCCGAACAGCGGCATCAGGCCGGCCAGCGAGAGTTGCTTGTCGAAATCGGTCCCGCCGATGTGCACACCGCCGGTGGCGAGGATGTCGTCGTGGCGATTGTCGCGGGTGCGGCGCTCGGGGGACAGGCGCACCAGGGAGAAGTCCGAGGTACCGCCGCCGATGTCGACGATCAGCACCAGCTCTTCTTTCTCGATGGTCGATTCATAGTCGAATGCCGCCGCGATGGGCTCGTACTGGAAGGAAACTTCCTTGAAACCGATGGCGCGGGCGACGTCCACCAAGGTGTTTTCCGCTTCCTGGTCGGCCATTTCATCGTCGTCGACGAAAAACACCGGGCGCCCCAGCACCACTTCTTCGAATTCCCGACCGGCGGTGGCTTCGGCGCGTTTCTTCAGTTGGCCGATGAACAGCCCCAGCAGATCCTTGAAGGGCATCGCAGTGCCCAACACGCTGGTGTCGTGCTTGATCAGCTTGGAGCCCAGCAGGCTCTTGAGCGAGCGCATCAGCCGGCCTTCGTAGCCTTCCAGGTATTCGTGCAGGGCCAGGCGGCCATACACCGGGCGACGTTCCTCGAGATTGAAAAAGACCACCGAAGGCAGGGTGATCTTGTCGTCCTCCAGCGCGATCAACGTTTCCATGCCGGGGCGCAGCCAGCCGACAGTGGAGTTGGACGTGCCAAAGTCGATGCCGCAGGCACGGGCCGGGGATGCGTTTTTCATGTCTTTCGGGTTCCAGTTGAAAAAACGGCCGCGCAGTGTATGTCAGTGTGGCGCGGATTCGAAGGCCGGTTATCTGCTAATTCGCAATCGTTGGCCTTGAAAGACGGCATCACACCCCCAAACTTGCTGGCATGAGCCTGGCAGCACAGGGCGGTACAAGAACCGCCACCGGCTGCCGATAAACTTCTGACGCGCCGTCCGGTCACAAACCTTGAGATTGGTCAAACTCCGGGGCTTGTACCACGAGCATGCTGTGCATGGCGGTGCTATATCGATAACGGATGGTGATCCTTCAATGGACTTCAAAGACTATTACAAGATCCTGGGTGTCGAGCCGACGGCCGACGACGCCACGATCAAGGCCGCCTATCGCAAACTGGCGCGCAAGTACCACCCGGATGTGAGCAAGGAAAAGGACGCCGAGACCAAATTCAAGGACGTCTCCGAAGCCTATGAAGCGCTGAAAAGCGCCGACAAACGCGCCGAATACGACGAACTGCGCCGCTACGGCCAGCACGGCCAGCCGTTCCAGGGCCCGCCGGGTTGGCAGAGCCGTGGTGGTTTTGGCGGCCAGGACACCGGGGACTTCTCGGACTTCTTCAGTTCGATCTTCGGCAATCGCGGGCCGGGCTTCGGTGGTGGGCAGTCAGGTCGCAGCGCCGGCCGTCGAGGGCAAGACGTGGAAATGGAATTACCGATCTTCCTGGAAGAGACCTTGTCGAGCGAGTCGAAAAAGGTCAGTTTCCAGGTGCCGCAGTACAACGCGGCCGGCCAGCACGTGAGCAACACCAGCAAAAGCCTGAATGTGAAGATTCCGCTGGGGGTGACCGACGGCGAACGCATCCGCCTCAAGGGGCAGGGTGCGCCAGGTATCGGTGGCGGCGCCAATGGCGATTTGTACCTGACCATTCGTTTCGCGCCGCACCCCAAGTTCGACGTCGAAGGCCAGGACCTGATCATCACCTTGCCCCTGGCGCCGTGGGAACTGGCGCTGGGCACCGAAGTGGCGGTGCCGACCCTCACCGGCAAGATCAACCTCAAGGTCCCGGCCGGCAGCCAGAACGGCCAGCGCATGCGCGCCAAGGGCCACGGCCTGCGCAACAAGGCCGGCGAGCGCGGCTATCTGTTCGTGCAGCTCAAGGCCGTGATGCCCAAGGCTGGCGACGAGGCGGTCAAGGCGTTGTGGGCGGAACTGGCGAAGAAAGCCGCGTTCGATCCGCGGGAGAACTTCTGAATACGGCCGGTCTTTGAACATCGTCCGTAGGAGCAGGTAGGAGCAGGTAGGAGCATGTAGGAGCTGACGAGTGAAACGAGGCTGCGATCTTTTGATCTTGATTTTTCGCTCTAGACTCAATAGATAGTGGAAAGATCGCAGCCTCGTTCCACTCGTCAGCTCCTACGCTCCTACGCTCCTACACGGATACAGTATTGGGAGAAGCAGACCATGAGCAACCCGATCATTGAACTGAACCTGAGGGAGTTCTGCGAGGCCGCCGCGTTGGCGGACATCCATGTCATCGAAATCGTCGAGCATGGGATCCTCGAGCCCGAAGGCACGGAGCCGACAGACTGGCGTTTCACCGATTACGAACTGCTCCTGGCCAAGCGTGCCGCCAAGCTGCATCACGACCTGGACCTGGAGTGGGAAGGCGTCGCCCTGGCCCTGGATTTGCTGGAAGAGGTCCAACAGTTGCGCACCGAAAATCGCCGGCTGCGGCAGCAGTTGAAACGCTGGGTGGGATAACGGCGGCGGGGCATACCCCGTCGAAAGATCGATCGATAACGATAAATAGTTACCACATCCAGCGCTGTGGCACTGAGTAGGCTCGGGTTTTCCAACAACAAGGATGACCCGATATGCCAGAACCGATTCTTGGCCCTGTGCGCCCGGAAAGCCGCGGCCTGCACTTGGACCTGCTCAAGACCCGCATTCCCGGCTGGTACAGCGGCGCTATCGTGCAGCGCCAGCAGGAACTGAGCGACCACACGCTGGAGCTTCCAGACTGGTACGTGAAGGCTTCCCACGAAACCCGAGCCCGCCTCAAGCACAGCCACGCCCGCTACCGCGAAACCCTGAACCAGATCGACCATGTGCTGGGCAATGTCCAGGACATTCGCGCCTTTGCCGAGCCGCTGCTCAATCAGGCGATCCAGGATGAGTTCAAGCGCACGCTGAACGTCAACCAGGTTTATTTCGTCCGCAAGTATGGGCGCCAGGCGCGCGGTGATTTTTTTGGCGCGTTGGTGCTCGACAGCGAGGGCAGCCATTTCGATCGCTACGAATACCACGGCACTTCGTTGCTGGAGGCCGCGCTGGCCAATTTCGACGCCGACGAAGAACACAAGCCCGGCTGTGACGACTGCAACCTCATCACTACGGTACGTCCGTTTTATGGTGGCGAGGTTGTTCCGGCCATCAACGCCTTTCGCGCCGGGGCGTTGCCGATCACGCCTGAGGCTTTTGCCAGGCTGTGCCGCAAGCTGGACTTGGGGCGCCGCTATCAGGAACACATCAACGCCATCGTACGGCCGATCGACCATGAGGCGCGTGGCCAGTTGGATCGTCAACTGCGCACGCATCAGCAAGAGGGATTGGCGCTCTGTGTCGAGGTCGCCTGGGCCAAGGGCGACATCAGCCTGGCCGCTTATCGAATGTTGCAGCAGGTGGTCAGCGACCCGCGCGAGGTCATGCTCGATGGGCGGGCGGTGACGTTCACCTCATTGAGCATTTTCGGCATCGGCTTGGTTGGCCCGGTACTGATCGGGCCCGACCGGGAGAGCAGTCGGCGGGTGGAACGGGTGGTGGCCTACCTGCCGGGCGACCCTGAGCATCCTCTCAAGGAATATGCGTCCAGCGGCGAATTCATGGTCGATCTGCGTCGGCGTTTGCATCGCGTCGCCTACCGGCGCTTCTTCAGTCGCTTTGTGCCGTTGCGCCAACTGGGCGGATTTTTCCAGCGGTTCAACCGCCTCTATCAGCCTGGCGCGCCAGCGGATGATCAGGCCGATTACCCGCTCAAGTCGAAATTGCCGGCACTGCCCATGGAGACGTCCTCCCTGCCTGATCCCTTGTGGGAATCGCTGCGTCTCAGGCAGATCCAGAAGATCCAGGCCGATGCCCGGGCGGTGGCGGTGCCCACCGGCGATGAAGACAAAAAAGCCCGTCTGGCGCGGCTGGACAGTTACCTGGATGCCGTGATCGATGTCTTCAACCTGGCTGCGTTCGTGGTGCCAGGGCTTGGGCCGCTGATGCTGACGGTGGGCGCTGTGCAGATGTTCAACGAAGCGTTCGAGGGCATCGAAGCGTTCGAGCGCGGCGAGACCAGGGAAATGTGGGCGCATTTCTCCAGCGTGGCCCTCAACACCGCGTTCGTCGCCACCGGTGCGGCGGTGCTGCCGCACATTCAGTGGTCGAGCACGGTGGAGCAGTTGGAACCGGTCCAACTGGCCAATGGCGATTCACGCCTCTGGCGCCCCGACATGGTGCCTTACCGGAGTACGCTGGAGCCGCCGGCGACCTTGGTCCCGGATGCTCAAGGGCTGTACCTTGTCGACGGTCGAGAAGTCGTGCCGCTGGACGGCCAGAATTACCAGGTGCAACAGGACCCGACGACCCGGCGCTATCGCATTCGTCATCCTTCCCGGGGGCCGGACGCCTATCAGCCGGCGCTGACGGACAACGGCAGCGGTGCCTGGAGCCATGAACTGGAACGGCCGCGCAGCTGGGAAGGGGCCACGCTGATGCGCCGGTTCGGCCATTGCGTCAAGGGCTTCAGCGACGCTGAGCTGGAGCAGATCCGTACGGCCAGTGGCACCAGCGATCAGGTGCTGCGGCGGCTGCATGTCGAGGGCGAACCGATGCCGGCCTTGCTGGCCGACACGATCAAGCGCTTCGACCTGTGCCGGCAAGTCGACGATTTCATCGGGCAACTGCAAAGCGAAGATCCGCTGCAGTATGAACACGCCGATCCGATGACCCAGTTGCATCTACTCACGGGCTACGGTCCGTGGCCAAAAGGGCTCAAGCTCAAAGTGGTCGACGGCGGGGGCAAGACGCTTTGGGAATACGTTCGCCCATCGGAAGAGGGGGATCGGGTTCGCGACGTCATCATCCCCGAGAGGAAAGTCCGCACACCCTGGGTGTTGAAGAATCTGATCGAGACGGTGGACGCTGCGGGGGGCGATCTGTTGGCGGGCACGAGCCCGGCGATTGCGAAAACCAATATGGACGCTCGGATCCGGCAGCTGCGCAAAACACTCGCCGCCGTGGTGGTGCGGGAAAAAATGTATGTGTTCAACGATTACTACGCCAAGGAAGACGTGTCGAGCGAGCCGCGTGCAGCACTGATCAAGTCGCGGTTTCCCTCGGTTCCAGCGGCGGCCATCGAACAGGTGGTAGCGTTTGCCAACCCGGCCGAGCAACAGCAAATGGCCGCTTGGAACTTCGCGGATACGACCCAGACCAAACCCATCCCGCTGCGTATCGCCGAAGAGCTGCGGGACTACCAGCGGGCGCTGCGCTTGAACCGGGCCTACGAAGGGCTCTATCGCGAGGCACTGGCCACGGCCGACACCCCCCGACTGGTGTTGGCGACCTTGAAGAGCTTGCCCGGCTGGAACGACGCGGTACGCATCGAGCTGCGCGAGGAGGAATTTTCAGGCGCCTTGATCGACAGCGTTGGTGCCGAGGACGCAATGCAGACCAAGGTCGTGGTCAAGGACGGTGAGCGCTACAAGGCCTTCGACGACAACGGCAATGAACTGAGCCACTGGGATAGCCTTTACGATGCCGTGCAGCATGCGCTCCCGGATGCCGAGCGGAGGGCCATGGGCCGCCCTTCGGTTCATCACGGCGCCCTCCTGCAGAAGGCTGTCGGTGCAACACCATTGAGTCGAGCTTCGCTGGCGAAACACTTGAAGATGCAACCGCGCAAGTCATCCTTCAAATCACCGATGCGCCTGGCCTCGGGCAAGGTTGGCTACCCCATGAGTGGCGTGCGGGAGTGGCTGGGCCTGGGCCGGTCACCCGAGCGTCGGGTGCTGGATTTGTACCCGGACTATACGAACGAGCAAGTCCAGGCCCTGTTGCGGTCCCTGGGGGATCAAGCCGTTCCCGAGCTCAAGCGGCGCAAAGTCGAGCTGGATACGCTGATCCGCGATCTGGACCGCTGGGCCACCACCCCCGTATGGCTCGATGCGGGTAATGATCGTGTCGAGCAACTGCTGCCCGCGATCAAGCGGGGTGTGGCTAATCGAATTCAATGGTGCTGGCGGCGCCAAGGCCCGATCGTCGCGGCGGTGGATGGCAGCAGAGTCGGCTATGAGCTTAATCTGAGCGGAGTGGCGTTAGGGACGCTGCCAGGTCTGTCGGCCGACTTCAGCCATGTGGTCTCGCTGAAGCTGCGTAGCATGCGCTTGGCCGAACCCTCCTGCGACACGTTCCTCAAGAGCTTCTCCGCGCTCCGTTGGTTGGACATGTCGTTCAACCACCTGAACGATCTTCCCCCCTCGGTGGAATTGATGGAGGGGTTGACCCGGCTGCACTTGGCGATGAATGAAATCACCCTGTCCGCGCGTAGCATTCAGATCCTTGAAGGGCGTACCCAGCTGAAAATCCTCGACCTGAAATGGAACCCCCTGGGCCAATTACCGGATTTCAGCCGGTTGCCCGACCTGCGTGGGCTGAATCTGAACGGTACCGATATCGGCACTTGGCCGGCTGGCCTGCGCGACCTGCCGCTGGAAGAGCTCGATTTGCGCAACAACGAGCTGACCGAAGTGCCGACCGAGCTGACGGATCCGCCGGCCGAGCGTGCTCACGCCACGGCACGGGTCAATGGGGTGACCTTCGTGCAGAACAATCCACTGAGCGAGGCGACCCAGCAGCGCTTGCGTGATTATTGGGCGAACCTCTCAACGTCGAATCCCGAATGGGTGACCTTTCGTTCGCCCGGCGCGTTTGAACATGTCCCAGGGGGAAGGCTATCGGATGTGGAGCGATGGCTGCTAGGCCTGCCCAGGGAGCAACTGCAGGACAAAAATACGCTGTGGCGGAGCCTGGAGGCTGAAACGCAATCCAGGGAGTTTTTTCAGCTGTTGAACCGATTGGCCGGCTCCTACCAGGACGTGGAAAATTATCCGGACCTCCAGGCGCGTGTCTGGCAGATGCTTGAAGCGATCAGGGATTCCACCGACTTGCGCCGTGAACTGTTCGATCTGGCTGGCGCGCCGGCGTGTGAGGATCGTGCCGCGTTGTCCTTCAGCTATCTGGAGATCAAATTGATGATCCACAACGCCAAGGCCCTGACGGTGGGAGAACAGGAGGCTGTGGCGCTGATCCGGCTGGCCAAGGGGCTGTTTCGCCTCGATGAGGTGGAGCGCATTGCCCTGCAGGATATTCAGCAGCGGCGTGACACGATCAATGCCCGTGAGGATCTCACCACCGCGCAAAAGAACCGGCTCATCAGGCAGATCGAAGAGGTGGAGGTGCGCCTGGCCTACCGTGTCGGTCTCAAGAATCGACTGGAACTGCCGGGACAGCCCAAGGGTGGGCGCTTTATCCAGCTGGCCGGTGTTACGGCAGAGATGCTCAATGCGGCGGCAGCCGAGATTCTGGCGCTGGATGATTCACCAAAGCAATTGCAGTCGCTGGTTGGCCGGGACTTCTGGATCGATTACGTGAAGCAAAAACGCGCGAGCCTTTTCCAGGCGATGAATGATGCCCTCATCGCCAATCAGCTTGCGCTGGATGAGGCGAAAGCGGCCGGAACCCTGGAGGAGCCTGATTATGTCAGCCAATCCGAGACACTGGGCTTGCAACACAAGGTCAAGGAAGCGGAGCTGATCCAGTTATTGACCGAAGAGGAGCTGGACGCCCTGGTGGAAAGCACGGACCTGTAAGACGACCCTGTGGCGAGGGCGCTTGCCTCTGCGGGGCGTTGTAGGAGCTGGCGAAGCCTGCGATCTTTTGATCTTGATCTTCCACTCCGGGCTCAATGGGCCGTGGAAAGATCGCAGCCTCGCTTCGCTCGACAGCTCCTACAGAGCCCAGCGGGAGCTTGCTCCCTCGCCACGGGGTATGGGGTTGACTGGCTGGCCTTCCTCTCAACTCAAAACAGGAAATAACGCTGCGCCATCGGCAGCACTTCAGCCGGTTCGCACCACAGCAACACGCCGTCGGCCTTGACCTGGTAGGTCTGTGGGTCAACGTCGATGCTCGGCAGGTAGTCGTTGTGGATCAGGTCGGTCTTCTGCACGTCGCGGCAGCCTTTGACCACGGCGATTTTCTTCTTCAGCCCAAGCTGTTCCGGCAACCCTGCCTCGGCGGCGGCCTGGCTGATGAAGGTCAGGCTGGTGGCATGCCGCGATCCGCCAAAGCTTGCGAACATCGGCCGGTAGTGCACCGGTTGTGGCGTCGGGATCGAGGCGTTGGCGTCACCCATCAGGCTGGCGGCAATCGCCCCGCCCTTGAGTATCAACGTCGGCTTGACGCCGAAGAACGCCGGGCGCCACAGCACCAGGTCGGCCCACTTGCCCACTTCGATGGAGCCCACCTCATGGCTGATGCCGTGGGTGATCGCCGGGTTGATGGTGTACTTGGCGATGTAGCGCTTGATGCGGAAGTTGTCGTTGCCTTCGCCGTCGCCGAGCAGGGCGCCGCGTTGCTTCTTCATCTTGTCGGCGGTCTGCCAGGTGCGCGTGATGACTTCGCCGACACGGCCCATGGCCTGGCTGTCGGAGCTGATCATCGAGAACGCGCCGAGGTCGTGGAGAATGTCTTCGGCGGCGATGGTCTCGCGACGGATGCGGCTTTCGGCGAAGGCCACGTCTTCGGCAATGCTCGGGTCCAGGTGATGGCAGACCATCAGCATGTCCAGGTGTTCGTCGATGGTGTTGCGGGTGAACGGCCGGGTCGGGTTGGTGGAACTGGGCAGCACGTTGGCGAAGCCACAGGCCTTGATGATGTCCGGCGCGTGACCACCACCGGCGCCTTCGGTGTGGTAGGTGTGGATGGTGCGGCCCTTGAAGGCGGCGAGGGTGGTTTCGACGAAGCCCGATTCGTTGAGGGTGTCGGTGTGGATCGCCACCTGCACGTCGTACTGGTCGGCCACGCTCAAGCAGTTGTCGATGGCGGCCGGGGTGGTGCCCCAGTCTTCGTGCAGCTTCAGGCCGATGGCGCCGGCCTTGACCTGTTCGATCAACGGCTCCGGCAGGCTGGCGTTGCCCTTGCCGGTGAAACCGATGTTCATCGGGAAGGCATCGGCAGCCTGGAGCATGCGCGCCAGGTGCCATGGGCCGGAGGTGCAGGTGGTGGCGTTGGTCCCGGTGGCGGGACCGGTGCCGCCGCCGATCATGGTGGTGACGCCGCTCATCAGCGCTTCTTCGATCTGCTGCGGGCAGATGAAATGGATGTGGGTGTCGATGCCGCCGGCGGTGAGGATCATGCCTTCGCCAGCGATCACCTCGGTGCTGGCGCCGATGGCGATGGTCACGTCGGGTTGGATGTCCGGGTTGCCGGCCTTGCCGATGGCCGCGATGCGTCCGTTCTTGAGGCCGACATCGGCCTTGACGATGCCCCAGTGGTCGATGATCAGCGCGTTGGTGATCAGGGTGTCGACGACCTCGGCGGCCAGCAGCTGGCTCTGGCCCATGCCGTCGCGAATCACCTTGCCGCCGCCGAATTTCACTTCTTCGCCGTAGGTGGTGAAGTCTTTTTCCACTTCGATCCACAACTCGGTGTCGGCCAGGCGGACCTTGTCACCGACGGTGGGGCCGAACATGTCGGCGTAGGCTTGGCGGGAGATTTTCATGTGCTTGCCTTGGGATTCAATTGAATGTTGGACCGCTCGCATTACTCGCTATCGCAGCCTTCGGCAGCTCCTACAGGGGGCGCGTACATCTGTAGGAGCTGCCGAAGGCTGCGATCTTTTGATCTTCAATCCAGGTTGCCCATGACCCGCCCGGCGAACCCGAACACCCGGCGATGCCCGGCCAGGTCCACCAGTTCCACCTCGCGGCTCTGGCCCGGTTCGAAGCGCACCGCGGTGCCGGCCGGGATGTTCAGGCGCATGCCACGGCTGGCGGCGCGGTCGAAGGTCAGGGCGTCGTTGGTTTCGAAAAAGTGATAGTGCGAACCGACCTGGATCGGCCGGTCGCCGCTGTTGGCGACGTTCAGCGTGAGCGTGCGGCGGCCGACGTTGAGTTCGATGTCGCCAGGCTGGACCTGGTATTGCCCTGGAATCATTGCGGTTGCCCCAAAGTCTTGTAGTAAATGGCGGTCGGTGTGTAGGTCCCGTCCGGGCTCTGGCAGTAGTCGGGCAGTTCGCCGACGCGGGTGTAGCCCATGGCCCGGTAGAACGCCTCGGCCTCGGAGCCGGCCTCGGTGTCGAGGTACAGCAGGCCGCGCTTGTGCTGACGGGCGCCGAGTTCCAGGGCACTCATCAATTGCTGGCCCAGGCCACGACGGCGGGCCTCGCCGCGGACCAGCAGCTTCTGCACTTCGGCGCGATTGAGGCCGTTGGGCTTCTGGCACAGGGCCAGCTGGACGCTGGCCTGCACCTGCTCATCCTTGACCACCACCCACAGCAGCAGGTGGCCCTGGTTGAGACTGGCCTGGACCTCGTCGAAATAAGCGCGGGCCTGCACGGCATCGAGATCGGCCATGAACCCCACGCTGGCGCCGTACCCGACGGCGTCGAGCAACAGATCGATCAGGCCCTGGCGATAATGCGCAAAGCTCTCAGCGTGGACTCGACGTAACTGGGCGGGGTTCATAGGCATCACTCCTTGTCGAAGACGGGCGGTTGCGCCCCGGGATTGAGGACCAACTGCATGAAAGTCAGATCCAGCCAGCGGCCGAACTTGGTACCCACCTGGGGCATCTGCCCGGTGGTGACGAAACCGGCGCGCTCGTGCAAGCGAATCGAGGCGGCATTGCCGCTCTCGATGGCGGCGACCATCACGTGTTTGCCGCAGGCCCTGGCGCGCTCGATCAATGCGCTCATCAACAACGGGCCGAGACCATTGCCGCGCTGGTCGCTACGCACGTAGACCGAATGCTCCACGGTATGCCGGTAACCATCGAAGGGGCGCCAGTCGCCGAACGAGGCATAGCCGAGCACGTTTTCATCGGCATCGACGATCACCAGCACCGGGTAGCCCTGGGATTGCCGGGCGCTGAACCAGGCTTGGCGATTGCCCAGGTCCACGGCCTGTTCGTTCCAGATCGCCGTGGTATTCAGGGCTGCTTCATTGTAGATGTCACGGATCGCTGGCAGGTCCGGGTATTGGGCGTCACGAACGTGATGCGTCATTGCGTGGCCTCAGGCGATGGGCTGGTGGACGGTGACCAGTTTGGTGCCGTCGGGAAACGTCGCCTCGACCTGAATCTCGGGGATCATTTCCGGAATGCCTTCCATCACCTGCTCGCGGCTCAGCAGCGTGGTGCCGTAGTGCATCAGCTCGGCGACGGTCTGGCCGTCACGGGCGCCTTCGAGCAGCGCTGCGGAAATATAGGCCATGGCCTCCGGGTAGTTGAGCTTCAGGCCACGGGCCAACCGTCGTTCGGCGACGAGGCCGGCGGTGAAGATCAGCAGCTTGTCTTTTTCGCGTGGGGTCAGGTCCATGTGCAATCCATAAGGGCAGATAAAAAATTTTCGCTGTAAACCCATTCCACTGTGGGGGCGGGCCTGTGGGAGCAAAACCTGTGAAAGCAAAACCTGTGAAAGCAAAACCTGTGGGAGCAAAGCTTGCTCGCGATAGCAGCGCCTCGGTCGATCAGAAGGACCGCGTCATCGTTCATCGCGAGCAAGCTTTGCTCCCACAGAAATTCATTGCTTGCACTCCATTGCTCCCACAAAAATTCATTGTTTGCATGCCATTGCTCCCACAGAAAAGCAAATTCAGGTACTCCAGATTCTCGGAGGCACGGCCTCTCGTCCAAGCAATGCAGGCCTGAGCAAGCGCCACAATTCAATCAACCACCCCCGCGCCAGCAACGCCTCGCTCGCCAGGCAGCGGGCCACGACCAGGCCGGGCAATTGGGTCAGGTCGCCACGTACGTCATGGCCCAGGGATCGGCACTGCTCCAGCAGCTCGCTGTCGATCTCGCCGGTCACCAATAACGTGGCAAATACTGGATCGCCGCCCAACCCGATGGGTGAGTCGAGCAACCCATCACCGCCCACAATGCGCTGGCGCTCGTGCCACAGCAACTGGCCGTCTCGGCGAATGTCCAGCCGTGACTGGAAATGCCCCAGGTCGAACCGTTCGCCGCTGGCTGGTCGGCCGAGGGCAACCATGTCCCAGTAGAACAGGTGACCGTCGCCCTGCAGGTCGATGCTCGTGCTGAGTTCGGCCTGGGCCGCGCTGAAGACGATGGTTTCCTGGGGCAGCCATTCCAGGGTCGCACCGGGGGCGACGCTCAGGCTCAACTGTTGATACGCCGGGCCTGCCGCGCGATACCACTTGGCTGCGCCGGGGCTGGTCAACTGCGCCCAGGCGTCCGGGCCGACGTGGGCCGAGATGTCCAGGCGGTCACCGCCGGCAATCCCGCCGGGTGGGTGGACGATGATGTGCTGGCACACCTCGGGGCCCTCGGCGTACAAGTGTTTCTGCACCCGCAGCGGGCCTTTATGGCGGCGCTGTACCGGACGTGTGCAGTCGCCGAATCGGGCATAACCCAAGTCCAGCTCGGCGTGCCAGCTGGGGGTGAACAGGGCTGATGGCGATACAGGTAGATTCATGATTTTCTAATTATCGTCGGGACGCTAAGACTAGATCGTAACCAGCCCGCGCACACCCTCGGCTTCCATATTTTCTCCGCGCCCCTGCTGCACGATCTCGCCCCGGGACATCACCAGGTACTGATCGGCCAGCTCGGCGGCGAAGTCGTAGAACTGCTCCACCAGCAAAATCGCCATGTCGCCCCGGGCCGCCAGTTTCTTGATCACCACGCCGATCTCCTTGATCACCGAGGGCTGGATGCCTTCGGTGGGCTCGTCGAGAATCAGCAGGCGTGGACGGCTGGCCAGGGCCCGGCCAATGGCGAGCTGCTGTTGCTGGCCGCCGGACAGGTCACCGCCACGGCGCTGTTTCATTTGCAGCAGCACCGGGAACAATTCGTAGATGAATGCCGGCACTTCCTTGGCTTCGGAGCCGGGAAAGCGCGACAGGCCCATCAGCAGGTTTTCTTCCACCGTCAGCCGCCCGAAAATCTCCCGACCCTGGGGCACGTAGGCGATGCCGGCATGCACCCGTTGGTGTGGCTTGAACGTGGTGATGGCTTTGCCTTCCCAATTCACCGCGCCTTCCCTGGCCGGCAACAGGCCCATCAGGCATTTGAGCAGGGTGGTCTTGCCTACGCCGTTGCGCCCCAGCAGGCAGGTCACCTCGCCGACCTTGGCGTCGAACGACAGGCCGCGCAGGATGTGGCTACCGCCGTAGTACTGGTGCAGTTTGTCGACTTGCAGCATGTCTTGAATTCCCCTCAAGTCCCCTGTGGAAGCAATAGCTTTCTGTAGAGGCAATACCTTTCTGTGGGAGCAAAGCTTGCTCGCGATGAACGATAACGCGGTCCTTGCGATGGACCGAGGCGCTGCTATCGCGAGCAAGCTTTGCTCCCACAGGCTCACTCCCACAGGGGAATGTGTTTGCAGGTCTAGCGACCGAGATACACCTCGATCACCCGCTCATTTTCCTGCACCTGTTCCAGCGACCCTTCGGCCAGCACACTGCCCTGGTGCAGCACGGTGACGTGGTCGGCAATCGCGCCGACGAAGCCCATGTCGTGTTCCACCACCATCAGCGAATGCTTGCCCGCCAAGGACTTGAACAGCTCGGCGGTGAACTCGGTCTCGGCGTCGGTCATGCCCGCCACCGGCTCGTCGAGCAGCAGCAATTGCGGGTCCTGCACCAGCAGCATGCCGATCTCCAGGAACTGCTTCTGCCCGTGGGACAGCAGCCCGGCAGCGCGGTTGACCGAGGTGGTGAGGCGGATGGTCTCGAGTACTTCGTTGATACGGTCGTGCTGCTCGCCAGTGAGTTTCGCCCGCAGGCTGGCCCACACCGATTTGTCAGTCTTGAGCGCCAGCTCCAGGTTTTCGAACACGCTCAACGCTTCGAACACCGTGGGCTTCTGGAACTTGCGACCGATACCGGCCTGGGCGATCGCCACTTCGCTCATGCTGGTCAGGTCCAGGGTTTCGCCGAACCAGGCCTTGCCATGGCTGGGGCGGGTCTTGCCGGTGATCACGTCCATCAGCGTGGTCTTGCCAGCGCCGTTGGGGCCGATGATGCAGCGCAACTCGCCGACGCCGATGTACAGGTTCAAATCGTTCAAGGCCTTGAAGCCGTCGAAACTGACGCTGATGTCTTCCAGGGTCAGGATGGTGCCGTGGCGGGTGTTCAGGCCCACGCCGGCCGCTTGGCCGAGGCCGATGGCGTCGCGGCTGCTGCCGGCGTCCTGGTTGGGTTGCGGCGGAAAGAAAGCGGGTTCGAGCATGAATTCGGCACTCGCTGTGATTCTCATTGTTCACCTCTTTTCTTCAGCAGACCGATCACGCCCTTGGGCAGATACAGGGTCACGACGATGAACAGCGCACCGAGGAAAAACAGCCAGTACTCAGGAAACGCCACGGTGAACCAGCTCTTCATGCCGTTGACCACCCCGGCGCCCAGCAGCGGCCCGATCAGCGTGCCGCGCCCGCCGAGGGCGACCCACACCGCGGCCTCGATGGAGTTGGTCGGCGACATTTCGCTGGGGTTGATGATGCCCACCTGCGGCACGTACAACGCCCCGGCCAGGCCGCACAACACCGCGCTCAGCACCCAGACGAACAGCTTGAAACCACGGGGATCGTAGCCGCAGAACATCAGGCGGTTTTCCGCGTCGCGCAGGGCGGTCAGCACTCGGCCGAACTTGCTGCGGGCCAGGCGCCAGCCGATGAACAGGCTCGCCACCAGCAACAACACCGTGGCGAAAAACAGCACCGCGCGGGTGCCTGGTTCGGTGATGCCAAAGCCCAGGATCGAGCGGAAGTTGGTGAAGCCATTGTTGCCGCCAAACCCGGTTTCGTTGCGGAAAAACAACAGCATCCCGGCGAAGGTCAGGGCCTGGGTCATGATCGAGAAATACACGCCCTTGATCCGCGAACGGAAGGCGAAGAAACCGAACACCAGCGCCAGCAAACCCGGCGCCAGCACCACCAGGCACATGGCCCAGAGGAAACTGTCGGTGCCGGCCCAGTACCAGGGCAACTCGGTCCACGACAAAAAGGTCATGAACGCCGGCAAGCCATCGCCGGCGGCCTGGCGCATCAGGTACATGCCCATGGCGTAGCCGCCCAGGGCGAAGAACAGGCCGTGGCCCAGGGAGAGCAAGCCGGCGTAGCCCCAGACCAGGTCCAGCGCCAGGGCGACGATGGCATAGCAGAGAATCTTGCCCACCAGGGTCAGGGTATACGCCGAGACGTGCAGAGGGTTGTCCGCCGCCAGCAGCGACAGTAGCGGCAGGCTCAACAGCACGACCAGGATCACCGCGCCGACGGCGAGGGTGACTTTGGGACCGGCCTTTTGCGTGGCCGTGAGCATCAGGGGCTGGTTCATCAGTCGATTACCCGTCCTTTGAGCGCGAAGAGGCCTTGCGGACGCTTCTGGATGAACAGAATGATCAGCGCGAGGATCAGGATCTTGCCGAGCACGGCGCCGATCTGCGGTTCGAGGATCTTGTTGGCGATGCCCAGGCCGAACGCAGCGAACACGCTACCGGCCAACTGGCCGACGCCGCCGAGCACCACCACCAGGAACGAGTCGATGATGTAGCTCTGGCCCAGGTCCGGACCGACGTTGCCGATCTGGCTCAGGGCCACGCCACCGAGCCCGGCGATGCCCGAGCCGAGGCCGAAGGCGAGCATGTCCACGCGGCCGGTGGGCACGCCGCAGCAGGCGGCCATGTTGCGGTTCTGGGTCACCGCGCGCACGTTCAAGCCCAGGCGGGTCTTGTTCAGCAACAGCCAGGTCAGCACCACCACGAACAAGGCGAAGGCGATGATCACAATGCGGTTGTACGGCAGCACCAGATTCGGCAACACCTGGATCCCGCCCGAGAGCCAGGCCGGGTTGGCGACTTCGACGTTCTGCGCGCCGAACACCAGGCGCACCAGTTGGATCAGCATCAGGCTGATGCCCCAGGTGGCGAGAAGGGTTTCCAGCGGGCGCCCATAGAGGTGACGGATCACCGTGCGCTCCAGGGCCATGCCGATGGCAGCGGTGATGAAAAATGCCACCGGCAGGGCGATCAGCGGATAGAACTCGATGGCGTTCGGGGCGAAGCGCTGGAACAGCAACTGCACCACGTAGGTGGAATAGGCGCCCAACATGAGCATCTCGCCGTGGGCCATGTTGATCACCCCCAGCAGGCCGAAGGTGATGGCCAGGCCGAGGGCGGCGAGCAGCAGGATCGAACCCAGGGACATGCCGCTGAAGGCTTGGCCCAGCAACTCGCCCACCAGGAGTTTGCGTTTGACCTGGCTGAGGCTGGTTTCAGCAGCGGTGCGTACACTGGCATCGCTTTCGACGCCGGGTTCGAGCAAACCTTCCAGGCGTGTGCGGGCCAGTGGATCGCCGGTTTCCCCCAGCAGCCGGACGGCGGCCAGACGCACGCTCGGGTTGGCATCCACCAGTTGCAGGTTCGCCAGGGCCAGGCTCAGGGCGGCATGCACATCTTCGTCCTGCTCGCCGGCCAGTTGCCGATCGAGAAACGCCAGTTGCGCCGGGCGCGCGCTTTTTTGCAGTTGCTGCGCCGCGCCCAGGCGTACGCGGGCATCGACGGCGAGCAGTTGATGGCTGGCCAGCGCGGTTTCGATCAGCCCGCGCAGGCGGTTGTTCAGGCGCAGGGTCTTGGGTTGACCCTCGACGGTCAACTGGCCCTGTTGCAGGGCGTTGATCAGTTCGACGCGCTCAGGCTCCGGCTGCGCGGCCCAGGTTTCCAGGAGCTTGGCCTGCTGGGTCGGGTTGGCGGCGACGAAGTCTTCGGCGTCGCCGGCGTGGGCGGCCATTGGTAGCAGCAAACATGCGAGGAGGAACAAACGATAAAGGGACATAGCTACGTCCTGTAAGGCGACGACGGACCCTGTGGGAGCAAAGCTTGCTCGCGATGGCGGTGTGTCTGGATGACCGCCATCGCGAGCAAGCTTTGCTCCCACAGAGTTAGGGGCTTGTTCCCAGGCTCAGTTGCTCTTCACCGCATAGTCAGGCTTTTTGTCGTTGCCAGCGATGAACGGGCTCCAAGGCTGGGCGCGGATCGGGCCTTCGGTCTGCCAGACCACGTTGAACTGACCGTCGGCCTGGATCTCGCCGATCATCACTGGCTTGTGCAGGTGATGGTTGGTCTTGTCCATGGTCAGGGTGTAGCCCGACGGTGCGGCGAAGGTCTGGCCGGCCAGGGCTTCGCGGACTTTGTCGACGTCGGTGGACTTGGCTTTTTCCACGGCTTGCGCCCACATGTGGATGCCGACGTAGGTAGCTTCCATCGGGTCGTTGGTCACGGCTTTGTCGGCGCCTGGCAGGTTCTTGGCCTTGGCGTAGGCTTTCCAGGAATCGACGAATTTCTTGTTCGCCGGGTTCTCCACGGATTCGAAGTAGTTCCACGCCGCCAGGTTGCCGACCAGTGGCTTGGTGTCGATGCCGCGCAGTTCCTCTTCGCCCACCGAGAACGCCACGACCGGTACGTCGGTGGCTTTCAGGCCCTGGTTCGCCAGTTCTTTATAGAACGGCACGTTGGAGTCGCCGTTGACCGTGGAGATGACGGCGGTCTTGCCGCCGGCCGAGAACTTTTTGATGTTGGCCACGATGGTCTGGTAATCGCTGTGGCCGAACGGGGTGTAGACCTCTTCGATGTCCTTGTCCGCCACACCTTTGGAGTGCAGGAACGAGCGCAGGATCTTGTTGGTGGTGCGCGGGTAAACGTAGTCGGTGCCCAGCAGGAAGTAGCGCTTGGCACTGCCGCCTTCTTCGCTCATCAGGTATTCCACCGCCGGAATCGCCTGCTGGTTCGGCGCTGCGCCGGTGTAGAACACGTTTGGCGACATCTCTTCACCTTCGTATTGCACCGGATAGAACAGCAGCCCATTGAGTTCTTCGAACACCGGCAACACGGATTTACGCGACACCGACGTCCAGCAGCCGAACACCACGGCGACCTTGTCCTGGGTCAGCAACTGCCGGCCCTTTTCGGCGAACAGCGGCCAATTCGACGCCGGGTCCACGACTACCGCTTCAAGCTTCTTACCGTTCACACCGCCCTTGGCGTTGATCTCATCAATGGTCATCAGCGCCATGTCCTTGAGGGACGTCTCGGAGATCGCCATGGTGCCGGACAGCGAATGCAGGATGCCGACCTTGATGGTCTCGGCGGCCTGGACGGTCCAGGCCATGCCCATCGCGGCAATGCTTGCCGAGAGTGTAAAAGCCTTGATCAAGCTACGACGCTTCATTGTGCGATCTCCATGGACTTATGAGTTTTTTGGGTGGCAGATGCAAACGCTGAAGGCGCTTTTGCAAGGGGTGTGCCCGGTCGGGCAAAGGCTTTGAAATGCGGGGTTGGCGCCGGGAGAGGAAAACGGCAATGCACCATCTGTGACCGTATCGCTGGTGCTGGTGCAATGTCGCGCTCTGCATTGGGGCGTGGATGTGGGTGAATCCAAGGTGAGATTTTCGACCGCCCGACTATGCTGACTCTTCTGCCATTCTGAAGAGGGGAATCCGTTTGAATGACTCCGGTGTTGCAAGCTGTTTTCTTCTCGACGAAACGGCGGTTTTTGACGTGTTGCCTGACGTTAAACTGTCCGAGCATCCGAAATGGATGCATGTGACGCACTTGAGAGAAGGAAGGTATTCGCTGATTCTCACCGCTGGAGAGCACCTTCGAAGTCATGAGCTGAAGGTGTTTCCTGATTCAACGTTACACGTTCGTTTTTCGGCTGCTCTACCCAGCATCAGTTTGGATGGGCTCACATGCTCAGTTGTTTTTTTCGATGATAAAACTCAAGCCGAATTCGAACTTGGAACCTTTCATTTTTGCGGAGGCCATACGCCGTCGGAATGGAGGACGGTGGATTTGGATCTGGCTTGGTTGGCAGGCAAGCGTGGCCGTCTCTTGATAAAGTGCGGGTCTGGTGCGCAGAACGATCCTACGGCCGACTGGCTGGCGATAGCTGACTTGTGCGTCGCCAGGGAAGGAGAGATGAAGGCGCTTCTGGCGAAAACCCATCATCAGATGCGCATGAAAAACGAGATAGAACACTTCAGTAGCGTCTACCGGAATGCATTTTACTCAGAAGTTCAGGAGCGACAGCGTGAAGCTGCAATGGGCGTTGCTCGCAACGTTCGCCAATTAAATGGACTGGCTCAGGCGCAAGGGCATGGTGCGCTGGCTGATATTGTCATTTCGGAACCGTTTGAAGGAGAGGTCGCCTACTCTTATGCGACTCGTCTCCTGAGGGCGAACGTCCCGCAGACTCCGCCTGATTTTCAAGCGAGGCTACGCCAAAAAGTCACGGACCACGGAGCAATAAAGGTCTTGTCAATCTGCAGTGGCGCCGCGCGGATAGAGGCTGGTTTGTCAGCGGCTATTCCCGAAGGCGTCGAATGGTCACTGCTGGATATCAATGAGGCCCTGCTCCAAATCGCGGCAAAGCAGTTTCCGCCAGGGATCAGCCTCGATTTGATCGTGGCGGATGCGAATAACCTCGTGCCTACTGGTGAACAGTGGGATGTCATTATTTGTGTTTCGGCATTGCATCATTTGGTAGCGCTGGAAAAGGTCATGCTCTTTATCTCCCGTAGTTTGAAAAATGATGGGGAGTTCTGGAGCGTGGGGGAGGCTGTGGGACGTAATGGCAATCGTTTGTGGCCCGACGCAATAATTGCTGCTGACGCAGCGTTCTCTGCCTTGCCGGCGCGCTACCGATTAAATGCCGATACTCAGGTTGTCGATCCTGTCATTCCAGACAAGGACCACTCAATTGGGTGTTTTGAGGGAATTCGCAGTGAGGAAATCACCGCGCTCCTTGAACGTTGGCTGCAGCCTGTAGATGTTTACCGTACAAACTGCTTCCTCTGGCGAATGGTGAATCTTGCCTACAGTGGAAACTTTAATCTTGAAGAAGCTGAAGATCGGGCGTTAATCATTGATATGGTTCGAGCGGAGCTTGAGCATTTTCGAAGCGGTGGCCTTGGGACCGAGCTGTTCGGTGTGTATAAAAAGAAGCATGTTTTCAATGGCGACGTCGCATCAGGCCGATGAAGAACAACCCGCCGATAGCGGCTGTAGCGACACCAATCGGCAAGTCTTCCGGCGCGATCAACGTCCGCGCCGCCACATCCACCCACACCAGGAACAGGCTGCCGAGCAGCACGCAGGCCGGAAGCAACCGACGATGCTCGGCGCCCACCAGGCGCCGGGCGATGTGCGGCACCATCAGCCCGACAAAACCAATCGAACCGCTGATGGACACCAGCACGCCGGTCATCAGCGAGGCGATCAGGAAGATCCACAACCGCACCTTCGCCGCGTTCAGGCCCAGGGTCACGGCGGTCTGTTCGCCGGCCATCAGCGCGTTCAGCGGCCGGGCCATGCCCAGCAGCAACACCAGTCCCAGCATCACACTGGCCGCCGGTACGGCCAGCAGTTCCCAGCGGGCCAGGCCCAGGCCGCCGAGCATCCAGAACATCACTGCCGAACTGGCGCGATGGTCGCCGAGGAACAACAACAGATTGGCCGCCGCCATCATCACGAAGGACACCGCCACGCCGCACAACAACAGGCGATCACTTTCCAGACGACCCTGGCGGGCAGCGATGGTCAGCACCAGCAGCATGCTCAGCAGCGCACCGATGAACGCCGCCAGCGGCAGGGTCAGCAGGCCGACAATCTCGCCGACATGCAGCACCACGATGACCGCTCCCAGAGTCGCGCCGGACGTGACGCCCAGCAAGTGCGGGTCAGCCAGCGGGTTGCGCGTCACCGCTTGCAGCACCGCACCGATCAACGCCAACCCGGCGCCGACCAAGGTACCGAGCAGCAGCCGCGGGACGCGGATCAGCCAGACGATATGCTCCTGGCCAGGCGTCCAATGGACCTCGCCCGCACCGAAGGCCTTGTTCAGCAGGATGTCCCAGACCACGGTCACCGGCACCCGCGCCGGCCCGAAGCCCAGGGAGACCACGCACGACACCAGCAGCAGTGCGCCGAGGAGCATCAGCAGGGCGCCATAGCGACGACCGTTCATTGGCCGTGAAAACCCCGCGCCAGGGTTTGCACCGCCAGCACGTTATCGATGCCCGGCGTGGCCTGCACGTAGGGAATCACGATAAAGCGCCGCTGCTGGATCGCTTCCACCGATTGCAGGGCCGGGTTGTTCAACAGGAATTGCTGTTTCTGTTCGGCGCTGACTTCGCCGTAGTCGACGATCACGATGACCTGCGGGTTGCGCTCGACCACGTTCTCCCAGTTCACCCGGGTCCAACTGGTTTCCACGTCATCGAGGATGTTGCGCCCACCAGCCGCGTCGATCAGGGCCTGGGGCATGCCCAGGCGCCCGGAGGTCATGGCGCGGTCTTCGCCGCTGTCGTACAGGAACACCCGTGGTTGCTGGGTGGGCAGGTGCTTGCGCACTTCGGCCACTTGGGCTTGCATCGTAGCGATCAGCGCGTTGGCGCGATCCTGTACGTCGAAGATCTTCCCGAGGTTGCGCAGGTCGTTGTAGGTGTCCTCCAGCGAGGCCGCCGGACGCTTCATCACGAACGCGCAGGATTCGGTCAGTTCGTAGACATTGATGCCCAGCGGTTCCAGGGTCTGCGGGGTCAGGTCGCCGCCTACCCGCATGCCGTAGTCCCAGCCGGCGAAGAAGAAATCGACGTTGGCATTGAGCAGGTTTTCCACCGAGGGGTATTTGGCGGCCAGTTCCGGCAGGCCATCGAGGATCCTGGCCATCTCGGGCGTCACCGATTTCCAGCCGCTGATGCCGCTGTAGCCGACCATGCGCGGTTTGAGGCCCAGGGCGAGCATCATCTGGGTCATGTTGATGTCATGGCTGACAGCGTGCCGAGGTGCCTCGTTGAACACCACCTGGCGATTGCAGCTCTGGATCGTCAACGGGTAGTGGGTGGCTTCGGCCAAGGCGTGGGCACTGCCCAGCAGCAGGGGTAGCAACAGCAGGGAGCGCAAGGTCATGGTTGGGTTATCCAGGTGATTCGTGGGTAGCCGGACAGCGGGTGTTCATCCACCAGGGCTTCGATGCCGAACACCTCGCGCAACAGCTCGACGCTGAGGACGTCCTTGGGCGTGCCGCTGGCGACGATGCGCCCGTGTTCGATCACGTACAGGCGGTCGCAGAAGGCGGCGGCCAGATTCAGGTCGTGGAGGCTGGCGAGGGTGCCGATGCCCAGGCCCTTGATCAGTTGCAGCAATTGCAGTTGATAGTGGGGGTCGAGGTGATTGGTCGGTTCGTCGAGGATCAGCAACTGCGGTTGCTGGGCCAGGGCCCGGGCGAGGATCACCCGTTGCTTTTCACCGCCCGAGAGGGTGGCGAATGCATGGTCGCCAAAACCTGCGAGCCCGGCCGATTCCAGTGCCTGGCGCACTAGCCGACGGTCGTCGTGATTGTCGCCGTCGAACAGACCTTTGTGGGGCGTGCGGCCCATGGCGACCACTTCCTCGACCGTCAGGCCGAAGGCGTCGGGAAACTCTTGCAGGACCACGGCAATGCGTTGGGCGCACCAGCGCGAGGACTGTTTCCAGACGTTGTGATGCTCGAGTTTCACCTCGCCATGTTCCGGCCGGCTGAAGCGATAGGCGCAGCGCAACAGGCTGGTCTTGCCACTGCCGTTGGGCCCGATCAACCCGACAAACTCCCCGGCCGCCACCTGCAACGTCACGTCACGCAGCTGGAACTGGTGATGACAATGGCCATGGCCCAGGGGCGTCCAGGCGAGGTGGGAGAGGGTCAGGGAGGTCATGCAGCTACTCGGCATTTGGTGTGAAACATAGTCTCATTGTGGGAGCGGGCTGTGTGGGAGCAAGGCTTGCCCGCGATGAAAACGCCGCGGTCTCTTGAGGACCGCAGCGCCTGGATCGCGAGCAAGCTTTGCTCCAAAGCGGGCGTGATTGTAGAGGTTTCGCACCGCCTTCCGTTAACGCACTGTCTTCAGCTTGAAGATGAAGCAATCTCAGGCTGGCGATTGAAGCGGGTGACGAGGCGATCCAGCAACCACACTACCACCAGCGACGCCCCCACCAAGGGAAACACCACCGCCAGGGCCAGCATGATGAACACCCCGGCCTTCCAGGTCGGCAGGTCGTGACGCAGCGGCGGTACGCCGAACTTGCCCGCTGGCCGGCGCTTCCACCAGATCACCAGGCCACTCACGGCGCTGAGCAGGATCATCAGGCAAATCAGCAGCACGATGATCTGGTTCAGCGGGCCGAACATCTTGCCTTCGTGCAGCATTACCCCGGTTTCGGTGGCGCGGGCTACGACGCCGTAGTGCTCCCAGCGCACATCGGCCAGGACCTTGCCGGTGTATTGGTCCACGTGCAGGGTGGCGTCGTTGCGCGGGTCGTCGGCAAATACGGCGACGGTGAACACGCCGGTGGACGTGGTCGGCAGGGTGATGCTGTAGCCGGGCGTGACCTGGCGTTCAGTGGCGATGTCCTGCACCGCTTGCAGGCTGACGGTCGGGGCGGCAGGGCCTTCGTGCATACCGCCGTGGCCCATGTGCTCGGCATGGTCGCCGGACATCGGCATCGGGGTGTTTTCCACGGCCCACGGCACGGTCTGGCGATGGGCGTTGTTGAGGCTGCCGGCCTCGGCATCGGACTTGGGCACGTCATTCCACATCGCTGTCGGGAAGCGGTTCCAGAGGCTGGCGTATTGCTTGCCCCAGAAGCCGGTCCAGGTCATGCCGCTGAGCAGCATCACCAGCAGCAATGCCGCGCCCCAGAAACCGACGACCACGTGCAGGTCACGCCAGAACAGCCGACCGCGCGCGCTCCAGCGCGGCCACAGCACTCCGGCTGATGATTGCCCGCGCGGCCACCACAGGTACAGCCCGGAGACCACCAGCACCACGCCCCAACCGGCGGCCATTTCCACCAACCGGTCACCAACGGTGCCGATCAGCAGCTCGCCGTGGATGGCCCGGGCCATGGCTTGCAGGTTGTTCTTCGCATCCTGCTCGCCGAGGACATCACCGTGGTACGGGTCGATGAACACATTCAGTTCCCGGCCCTGGTCGATCACCACGAATTGCGCACTGCGTTCGGCATTGACCGGTGGCAGGTACTGTTTGACCTGGCCTTGGGGGTAGGCCTGGCGGACTTGCTTGAGCAGGTCGTCCGCCGTCAGGGTGTGATGCCCGGCCGGCACGTTCAACAGGCTGCCGTACATCAGTGGATCGAGTTGCGGCTTGAACAGGTAAATGATGCCGGTCAGGGCCAGCATCACCATGAACGGCGCCACGAACAGCCCGGCATAAAAATGCCAGCGCCAGGCCAGGTTGTAGAAATTGGGTTTCGGTTGGCTCATCAGAAAGCGCTCCGCAGGGCAAATTGGGTTGTTATGTTTTTGGCGGTTGCTGCGCAACCGATCGCGGGCAAGCCTTGCTCCCACAGGTATTCCCATTGCTGAGGGAGCACAATTTGTCCCTTAGCCATGACAAATACTGTGGGAGCAAGGCTTGCCCGCGATGCTTTTAGAAACTCATATCCACCTTGGTCCAGAGCGTGCGCCCCGGTTCGTTGATGGCCTGCGGGTCGCTCGCCGGGTAGCCGAACCCGGCGTTGCCGGCCAGGTTCAAGTGCTCGGCGTAGGCTTTGCCGAACAGGTTGTCGACGCCGCTGCTGACCTTCCAGTGCTGGTTGATGCGGTAGGCACCGTTGAGCGAGAACACGCCGAAGCCGGAGCTTTTGCCATAGTCCTTGCCGACCACGTTGCCCTTGTTCTCGTCGACCCGATTCTGCGCCGCCACCACCCGCCACAGGGCGCCGGCGCTCCAGCGGTCTTCGCTGTAGGTCAGGCCCAGGCGTGCGTCCAGCGGCGGCATTTGCGCCAGGGCGCTGCCGTCGCTGCTGTTCTTGCCCCAGGCATAGGCCAGGGTGGCGTCGGCTTTCCAGCGCTCGCTCAGCTTGTAGGCCGCACCCAATTCACCACCCATGATCCGTGCATCGATGTTCTCGGCCCGGGAGGTGGTGCCCATCATCCCGGGGGTGTAATCGAACAGAATGTAGTCGCGCACCTGGCCGACATAACCCGATGCCCAGGCTTCGAGGGTTTCGGTCTTGTATTGCAGGCCGAAGTCGAGCTGGGTGGTTTTCTCCGGCTTGATCGCGTCGAAGGCATTCAGTGAACCGCTGGGGCCGACCTTCGCCGAGAACAGCTCCCAGTAGTCCGGGAAGCGTTGTGCGTGACCCACGCCTGCATAGAGGGTCGTGGGGCTGTCGTCCAGGTCGTGTTCGTAGCGGACGAAACCGCTGGGCAGCGTGTCGGCACGGGTGTCATCGGCGGTGGGGTTGGGGCGAGCCGACATGCCGGAACCGATGCTCTGGCGGTAGTCCTTGGCCGAGGCACGGTCGAGCCGGGCGCCGGTGATCACCCTGTCGCGGTCGGCGGCGTACCAGGTCAGTTCGCCGAACACGCCGTAATTGTGGAAGTCGGCGTCCTTGCTGTACGGCAGGTCCTTATAGGTATCCACGCCCATGCTGCTGCGTTGGCGATGCTCGTTGGTCTGCGCGTCGAGGCCGCTGATCAACTGCACATCGGCCCAGCGCCAGGTGGCCTTGATGCGGGCGCCGAGGGTGCGGCGGTCGACGTTGGAGGCCATGGGCCCGGCCATCATCCCGGTGCCGGACGGCGTGCGCAGCGTGTAGTTGTCCATCACGTGGTCGGCGTAGTTGTAGTAGACCTGGGCCTCGACCTTGTCCAGCACCTCGCCGATGTTCGAGCGCTCGAAACGCAGCCCGAGGCTTTCACGCTTGAACTGCGAGCCGTCCATGCCACGTCCGGCGTAGCGCGCTTCACCGTCGCCCTTGCCGGCGGTCAATTCCAGCAGGGTATCGGCGTCCGGCGTCCAGCCGAGGGTGACGTCGCCATTCCACTTGTCATAGCGCGACGGCACCGTGTCGTTATTGCCGTCGCGGTAATCGTCCGAATGCGCGGTGTTGCCGATCACCCGTACATACCCCAGCGGTCCACCGGCGGCGGCATCCACCACTTTGTCGAAACGGCCGTTGGAGCCGGCCAGTACACTGGCGTTGACCCGGGTGCCCAGCTCGCCGAACTGTTCCGGCTCGCGCTCGAACAGCACGGTCCCGGCCGATGCACCGGGGCCCCAGAGCACGGTTTGCGGACCTTTGATGACGGTGAGCTTGTCGTAGGTTTCCGGCGATATGTAGGACGTCGGTGCGTCCATCCGGCCTGGGCAAGCACCCAACAGCATGCTGCCGTTGGTGAGGATGTTCAGCCGCGAGCCGAACATGCCGCGCAACACCGGGTCGCCATTGGTGCCGCCGTTGCGCACCAGGGCGAAGCCCGGAATGGTCTTGAGGTAGTCGCCGCCGTCGCTGGCCGGCACCGGTTGGCGCGGGTCCTTGGGGTTGGTGACGACGGTCAGGGGTGAACTGGGGGCGATGGCGGTGATGACCGTCGGGCTCAGTTCTTCGACCTGATGGTCATGCTGCTCGTGCTCGTCGGCCAGCGCGAGTGGGGTGAGCAGCAGGCCGCACAGGGCGGCGATGGTTTGGCGTAAACGAACCCGTGGCTCGTTCAGGGAGCAGCGAACCTGGGCAGCGCCCAAAGCGATGTCAGCAGAAAACCTGGACATGATGATTCCATCGAACAGACGTAGACGACACGGTCGGGCAGCATGACGCTGTCTTGTATGACCGGGGTGAGTAAGTGTCGGGCTTACGCGTCGAGGGGCGGTGCGCGGGTGCGGGCACCGGGGAAGAATGCGGGCCGGGCATGGCCCAGGCGTGGGGAAAGGCTGGTGTAGGTGTTGGTGTGGAGTGTGTCGAAGACCGCGAAGGTGTGACCGCCAGGCAGTGCGGGGCAATTGAACAGCAGGCTGCAATAGCCGCATTTTTCCCACAACGCATGGTGCTCGCTCTGGGGCGGGCAGTGTTCGGCTGCCGGCGCTTCGTGCGCCGACATGTCCATGCTCATCTCCATGTTCATGTCCATGGACACAGGCATGGACATGCGCTGACCCATCGGCATCGACTGGGAAATCAGCGGACCGATAAAGATCATCAGCATGGCGAACAGGCTGATCCAACTGCCGCGTGTCAGACTCATGGGCTGACGGCGGGGCATGGACGGCCTGGCGCGAAGCGGTTGCACGGGCGTCTACGTCTACTGGGCGTGCATGTGTGTCATGGTGCCGTCGGGGGCTTTTTTCTGCACCGCAACGTCAACCGTGACATCCCCGGCTTTTTCGAAATGCAGGGTCATGGCAAAGCGTTTGCCATCGCTGAGCAGGCTGCGGTCCTTCAGGTCCAGCAGCATCACGTGATACGCCATCGGCGCGAAGGTGACGGTCGCACCGGGGGCGATATCCACGACGGGCACCGGTTGCATCTTCATCAGGTCGTTTTGCATCACATGCTCATGGAGCTCGGCTTTGCCGGCAATCGGCGAGTCGACGCTGAGCAGCTTGTCGGCGGTGGTGCCGCCGTTGTGAATCACGAAATACGCGGCCACGGTCGGTGCGTTGGGCGGCAACTCCTGGGACCACGGATGGGCGATCTCAAGCTCGCCCACCTTGTATTGGTGAGCCTGGGCGAAGCCGACGGGAAGCAATAGGGCAGCCAGCAGGATAAGTCTGTTCAACATGGCAATTCTCCGGAACGATTCAGGGCGCAGTTTTATGCGGGAAGAATCAGGCCAGAGGCGAAGCGCGGGGATTGAGGCTGGGCCACTGCTGGCGTGGCGTGGGGCTGTCGAGCTTCGAATGGACGGCGCTGCGATGGGCCAGTTGTGCATCCAGATACAACTGCGGAACATGCCCGGCGAGCGCCACCAACGGCGCTGAGCCTGAGCAGCACCAGCAATGTTGCATCGTTGAGTGATTGTCTTGCTGTGGCGTGCTTTGTTCGAGTTTGCCCAGGGAAATCGCCAGCATCTTCGTGCCGCTGGAGGAGCAGAAACTGCCCCACAGCAGTTGCTCGGCTGGCGAATTGGCGGTTGCACCGCCACTGTTGGAAAGTGGCATGGCAAGCATGTTGAACAGCACTGCGAAGCAGGCGATCCAGGCAAATGCAAGCCGTTGTCGGGACATGGGGCAATCCGCTCGATGGGCGATCAGGTGGCGGTATTTAGCCTGATCGGGGTTGAGAAGTAAAAAAGCCACGTGCGGTGTAGGGTCGCAGGGCTGGTGTTAACAGTAGCAACAGATCTTCGAGTGAGTGCTTTTGTGGCGAGGGATTTTGCTCCCGTTGGGGCGCGTAGGAGCTGTCGAGCGAAGCGAGGCTGCGATCTTTCCACAGGCGCTTGAGTCCCAAGTGGAAAGATCAAAAGATCGCAGGCTTCGCCAGCTCCTACAGAGCCCAGCGCGAGCAAGCTCCCTCGCCACAGGGCTCAGATGGCATTGAAGAGATTGCGAAGGATCATTCTCGCCATCTCCTGCTCTCCTGCTCTCCGTTCAAAAGCAGAGTGACGGCTTCATCCAGCAGGATTTTGGCGAATTCAGGATCACACCTGACGCGTTCGATGATCGTGTGCTTATAGCTTCGTGTGAGAGGCATAGCATTACCTTTGAAAATCTAATGGCGTGAGCATTCATTGTGGCGAGGGGATTTATCCCCGCTGGGCTGCGTAGCAGCCCAAGAGCAGTGAATGCAGTCAGCCAGACAAAACTGTGAGCTTCTGTTTTGGGACTGCTTCGCAGCCCAGCGGGGATAAATCCCCTCGCCACAGGGCGGCGGCTGTGCGCAGGTTAGTCTACCGGGGAGTCCAGCATTACCGGCGCGCCCGAAGGCGCCCTGCGCACAACCACCATCAAGTGCAGGGATGAAATACCTGACTGACGAAGCTTGTGAACCCGCTGAAAACCTCGGGCGACTAAACCCGATCACTGAAGGGCAGTGACGGGAATCAAGTTACCGAGGGCCTCCAAGGCGCACAAGCCGGTGGATTCTGGCGTAGTTGTAGGCAGCGACGTAAGGTGATGTAGCCTGCTGACGTAGTTCTGACAGGACAGGCTTGTAGGACGGTGCAGTTTTCTGTCAGATCAACTGCCGCAGCCCCTGCAACACCTCATCCACCGTTCCAAACTCCCGATCCACCCCCGCCAACACCGGCCGCTTCAATACCAACACCGGCACCCCCCGCTCCCGCGCCACCTCCAGTTTCGGCTCGGTGGCCGTGCTGCCGCTGTTCTTGCTCACCAGCACATCGATCTGTCGCCGTTCGAACAGTTCACGTTCGCCGTCAATGTGAAACGGCCCACGGGCCCCAATCACTTCGCAGCGCTCATTGCCGGGGTAAACGTCCAGGGCGCGCAGGGTCCAGAATTGCTCTGCTGGGATTTCATGCAGATGTTGCAGGGGTTCGCGACCGAGGGTGAAGAGGGGGCGGTGGAAGGGTTGCAGCGCCTGGATCAGGTCGGCCCAGTCGGCCACTTCGCGCCAGTCATCGCCGGCCTGGGGTTGCCAGGCCGGGCGGCGCAGGGCCCAGCAGGGGATGGCGCAGGCGCGGGCGGCGTGGGCGGCGTTGTGGCTGATCTGGGTGGCGTAGGGGTGGGTGGCGTCCAGCAGCAGGTCGATGCCCTTGGCGCGGATGAAGTGCGCCAACCCTTCGGCGCCGCCGTAGCCGCCGACGCGGACCTGGCAGGTCAGGTCGGTGGGGATGCGACCGATGCCGGCCAGGCTGTAGATGTGCTGGGGCCCGAGGGTGCGGGCGATGGCCAGGGCTTCGGTGACGCCACCTAGCAGCAGGATACGTTTCATTTCAAAACTCCCGCGTGGCCGACAATCCCGCCTTGGCGGTCGATGGCGAAGACTTCGACCTGGACCTGGGCCGGCACCACGCTGCGGGCGAAGGCCAACGCGTGCGCGCACACCGCGTCGCCGAGGGCGATGCCGGCGGCGCTGGCCATTGCCAGGGCTTGCTGGCTGGTGTTGGCCGCGCGGATGCCTTGCTGCAACGCCTCATCGGCACCGATGGCAGCGGCCCACTCGGCCAGTTGTGGCAGGTCGATGCTCGAGTGACGGCTGTGCAGGTCCATGTAGCCGGCGGCGAGTTTGCTGATTTTGCCAAAGCCGCCGCAAAGGCTGAGCTTTTCCACGGGGACCTTGCGCACATGTTTGAGCACGGCGCCGACGAAATCACCCATTTCGATCAGGGCGATTTCCGGCAGGTTGTAGACCCGGCGCATGGTGTCTTCACTGGCGTTGCCGGTGCAGGCGGCGATGTGCAGGTAACCGTTGGTTTTTGCCACGTCGATACCCTGGTGGATCGAGGCAATGTAGGCCGCGCAGGAGAACGGCCGGACGATACCGCTGGTGCCGAGGATCGACAGGCCGCCAAGAATTCCCAGGCGTGGATTCATGGTTTTCAGCGCCAGGGCTTCGCCGCCCTCGACGTTGACCGTGACTTCGAAACCACCGGCGTAACTGCTTTCCTCGGCCAGCCGACCCAGGTGGTCGTTGATCATTTTGCGCGGCACCGGGTTGATCGCCGGTTCACCGACGTTCAGCACCAACCCCGGTCGCGTCACCGTGCCGACGCCGCGACCCGCGACGAAACGTACACCGGGCTCGGCGATCAAGCGCACCTGGGAAAACAACAGGGCACCGTGGGTTACGTCCGGGTCATCGCCCGCGTCCTTGATTGTCCCGGCTTCGGCGCCTTGTTCGGTCAGCCGGCAGAACTCCAGGCGCATCTGCACTTGCTTGCCCTTGGGCAGTACGATTTCCACGGCATCGGCTTCGGTGCCGCGCAGCAGCAATCGAGCGGCCGCCAGGCTGGTGGCCGTGGCGCAACTGCCGGTGGTCAGGCCGCTGCGCAGGGGGGCGGGTTGTTCGGCGGTTTCGTCACGCATCGAGAGGCTTGACCAGGTCGAGCAAGGTAATTGGCAAGGCCTGGCGCCAGGTGTCGAACTCGCCCAAGGGCTGGGCCTGGGCGATGTGGATGCGGGTCAGTTCACCGCCGTGACGTTCGCGCCAGTGCATCAGGGTCGTTTCGCTTTGCAGGGTCACGGCGTTGGCGACCAGCCGACCGCCGGGTTTGAGTTGGGCCCAGCAGGCCTCGAGCACGCCTTCGCGGGTGACGCCGCCGCCGATGAACACGGCGTCCGGCCGCTCCAGGTTCTCCAGCGCCTGGGGGGCTTTGCCGCGAATCAGTTGCAAACCGGGCACGCCGAGGGTGTCGCGGTTGAGTTCGATCAGGCCTTGGCGGCCTTCGTCGGCTTCGATGGCCAGGGCCCGGCAACTGGGGTGGGCGCGCATCCATTCGATGCCGATGGAGCCGCTGCCGGCGCCGACATCCCAGAGCAGTTCGCCGGGTGTGGGGGCGAGGCGGGCGAGGGTGATGGCGCGCACGTCGCGTTTGGTCAACTGGCCGTCATGTTCGAAGGCGGTGTCCGGTAAACCGGCCAGGCGGGACAGGCGCGGTGTCGACGGTTCGGCCCGGCATTCGATGGCGATCAGGTTCAGGTCGGCGACGGTGTCATCGGACCATTGCGCGGCGCAACCGTCGATCCGACGTTCTGCCGCACCGCCCAAATGCTCCAGCACGGTCATGGTGCTCGGGCCGAAGCCGCGCTCGCGTAGTAGCGTTGCCACGGCGGCGGGGCTGTGGCGATCGTTGCTCAGCAGCAACAGCCTGACACCTGTGGACAAATGCCCATTGAGCGCCGCCAGGGGCCTCGCCACCAACGACAGCGTGACCACATCTTGCAACGGCCAACCCATGCGTGCCGCCGCCAGCGAACAGGAGGAAGGCGCGGGGATGACCAGCATCTGATCACTCGGCACCTGTTTCGCCAGGCTGGCGCCCACGCCGTAGAACATCGGATCGCCGCTGGCCAGCACGCACACCGGCTCACCCTGCCGAGCAAGCAGCGGTTCCAGGGAGAACGGGCTGGGCCACAGCTCCCGTTGGCCGCGGATGCACAGCGGCAGCAGCGCCAGTTGCCGGTCGCTGCCGATAATGCGTGACGCCCGCAGCAAGGCATGGCGAGCCGTTCGGCCCAGGCCCTTGAAGCCGTCTTCACCGATGCCCACTACGGTCAGCCAGGGGGTCATCTCTGTTCCTCGAATAATTGGGTTGATCGACAGGCGTGTTGCCGCCGCGAACCGGGCCGCCATCATACCGCGCCCCGGCGGATCAGGCGCCTGGCGCAACACCATCTTCACCGCCAGACTGCTATCGCGAGCAAGCTCGCTCCCACAGTTTGGAATGGGGGCGTTCGGGAATTGTGTGTCCGCCGTCAGCAATCCGACCGGCAAGCTTTTCATGACCCCCGGCAAAGCAGGCATAATGGCGGCCTTCGCCGATGTGGCGTTTCTTATTTGTCGGTTTTCCCTTGAACGAACGTCCATCCTCCAACGTCGTACGCCCCTCCGGTTGCCCGGGGTTGCTGCGTGTCGTCCAGGCGCTGGACGGTGGGATCTGTCGGATCAAGCTCGATGGCGGTGCCATCCAGGCGGATCAGGCCGACGTCGTGGCGTCGGTGGCCGAGCGGTTCGCCGGGGGCGTGATCGAGGCGACCAACCGGGCCAACCTGCAAATCCGTGGGATCGGTCCCGGGCACGACGCGCTGATCCAGCCATTGCTGGCCGTCGGGCTTGGCCCGCGCAAGGCGGCCGGCGATGACGTGCGCAACCTGATGCTCAGCCCTTCGGCCGGGATCGACCGACAGATGCTGTTCGACACCCGGCCGTTGGCGGCGCAGATCCTCTTCACCCTGCAAACCCACGAACGCTTCCCTGAGTTGTCGGCCAAGTTCGCCGTGCAACTGGACGGTGGCGAAGCGTTGGCGATGCTCGAACATCACCACGACCTGTGGCTGTCGGCCCTGGTCCGTGACGGCGAGCCTTGGCTGGCCTTCGGCTTGGCCGGTTCCCCATTGGATAAACCGGCGGGCAGGGTGCCCCTGGCCCAGGGGCATGCCTTGGTGGTGGCGGTACTGGAGTTGTTTCTCGACCTGGCCCGCCCGGACCAGATCCGTATGCGCCACTTGCTGGCTGAAATCCCCAGCGATGAATTCATGAGTCGATTGGCCCGCCGCGTGCCGCTGCAAGCTTGCCTGGATTGGCAGCGGGACGGCTCCATCGACGGACTGCACATCGGCGTTCATCCCCAGCACGACGACCGCGTCTACGTCGGCGCGGCGGCGCCTCTTGGTCGACTCGACGCCGGCATGCTGCGGGGAGTGGCGCAATTGGCGCGGGAGAAGGGCGACGCAAGCCTTCGTTTCACCCCTTGGCAAAGCCTGCTGCTGCCCAACGTGCGCCGCGAGGACGCCGACGAAGTACTGGCGCGGCTTGAGGGGTTGGGCCTGTTGTGCTCGGTCGATCAGCCCCTGGCACAGCTTATCGCCTGCACCGGCTCCAGTGGCTGCGGTAAAGCCCTGGCCGACACCAAGGCCGACGCCCACCAACTGGCCGAGCTGCTGCAACGCCAGGGCCAGACCCTGAAAGTCCATCTGTCGGGCTGCCCGCGTTCCTGCGCGGCAGCCCATATCGCGCCCGCCACCCTGCTGGCGGTCGCCCCCGGTCGCTATGACCTGTATTTTCGCGATGCCACGCTGCCGGGTTTCGGCGCGTTGCAGGCACACAATCTGACTATTGAAGCGCTCGGCCAATGGCTCGACGCTCGCCCCCGGAGCCCCCTTGATGCTTGATTACATCCGCGACGGTCAGGAGATCTATCGCAACTCCTTCGCGATCATCCGCGCCGAAGCCAACCTGGCGCGCATTCCGGCCGACCTGGAAAAACTCGCGGTGCGGGTGATCCACGCCTGCGGCATGGTCGAGGCCATCGATGGCCTGCAGTTTTCCGAGGGTGCGGGCACGGCCGGGCGCCAGGCGCTGGCCGCCGGGGCGCCGATCCTGTGCGATGCGCGGATGGTCTCCGAAGGCGTGACCCGGGCTCGCCTGCCGGCCAACAATCAGGTTATCTGCACCTTGCGCGACGAGGGCGTGCCGGCATTGGCCCTGGAGCTGGGCAACACCCGTTCGGCGGCAGCGCTGGAGTTGTGGCGCCCGCATCTGGAAGGCAGCGTCGTGGTTATCGGCAACGCGCCGACCGCGCTGTTCTACCTGCTGGAGATGCTCGATGCCGGCGCGCCGAAACCGGCACTGATCCTCGGTTTCCCGGTGGGCTTCGTCGGTGCCGCCGAGTCCAAGGCGATGCTGGCGGCCAACAGCCGCGGCGTGCCGTTCGTGATCATGCAAGGCCGCCTGGGCGGCAGTGCCATGGCCGCCGCCGCCGTCAACGCCCTCGCTACGGAGATTGAATGATGCAGCAGCCTGGACGTCTGATCGGCCTCGGCGTGGGCCCCGGTGACCCGGAACTGATTACGGTCAAGGCCCTGCGCCTGCTGCGCGAATCGCCCGTGGTGGCGTACTTCGTCGCCAAGGGCAAGAAGGGCAATGCCTTCGGCATCATCGAGGCCCATTTGCAGGACGCGCAGACGTTGCTGCCGCTGGTCTACCCGGTCACCACCGAAGCGTTGCCGGCGCCGCTGTCCTATGAACAGGTGATCGCCGACTTCTACGACACCGCCGCCGAGCAGTTGGCCGTGCACCTGGATGCCGGTCGTGATGTGGCGGTGATCTGTGAGGGCGATCCGTTCTTCTACGGCTCCTACATGTACCTGCACGATCGCCTGGCGGTGCGCTATGAGGCCCAAGTCATTCCCGGGGTGTGCTCGATGCTGGGCGGGGCCTCGGTGCTCGGTGCGCCGCTGGTCTATCGCAACCAGAGCCTGTCGGTGCTCTCCGGCGTGCTGCCCCACGACGATCTCAAGCGTCGCCTGGCCGACGCCGATGCGGCGGTGATCATGAAGCTGGGGCGCAATTTCCCCAAGGTTCGCCAAGTGCTTCAGGAACTGGGCATGGACGCACGGGCGCTATACGTTGAGCGGGCGACCATGGCCAACCAGAAAATCGTGCCGTTGGATGAAGTCGAGCCGATGTCTTCGCCGTACTTCTCGCTGATCATTGTCCCGGGCGAACGGTGGCAGGGTTGATGACTTCTACCGCGCCGGCCATCGTCATCCTCGGCCCGGGCAGCCTCGCCACGGCCCGGCGGATCCAGCAACGCTATCCCGAGGCCTTGATCCACGGCCTGGCCGGGCGAGTCGAGGGCGCGGATCGCCAATACCTCGAGTTCGGCGCGACGTTGCGCGAGCTCTACCAACAGAACACACCGATCATCGCCCTGTGCGCGGCCGGCATCGTCATCCGCACCCTGGCGCCGCTGTTGCTGGAAAAAGGCGCCGAGCCGCCGGTACTGGCGGTGGCCGAGGATGGCAGCGCCGTGGTACCGCTGCTGGGCGGTCTGGGCGGGGTCAACGTCATGGCCCGTGAGATCGCGGCAACGCTGCAAGTGGCGCCGGCGATCACCACCAGCGGCGAATTGCGTTTCGGCACCTGCCTGCTCAATCCGCCAAGCGGCTACAGCCTCGGCGACCTGGAGCAGGGCAAGCGCTTCGTCTCCGACTTGTTGGCCGGTGAGCCGGTGCGCATCGAAGGCGCGGCGCCATGGCTGGATCAGGCGCAGTTGCCGCAAGACCCGCAGGCGCGGCGCACGATCCACGTCGGCCATGCAGAGCGTGAGGCGAGCACTCACGAACTGCTGATTTATCCGCGCAGCGTCGCGGTGATGGTGAGCGCCGAGGTGGCTGATCTGCCGGGCGCCGTTCGTGCCGCTTTGCAGCAAGCGAAAGTGGCGCTTCAGAGCCTGGCGTGCCTGGTGGCGGCGGATACGCTGATGGCCAGTGTAGCCTTGCGTGAAGCGGCGCTGGAACTCGGGGTGGCGCTGCGCTTTGTGGCGATGACCGGCGATGCCGTCACCTTGGCGCGCAGTTCGGTGCCGGCGGCGAACATCCTTTCGGCGACGGACAACCTGGCCATCGCCGTTGCCGCGCAACCCTTGGAGGTGGCCCAAATCGGTCGCCCGCGCGGACGCCTGGCGGTGATCGGCCTGGGGCCGGGCGCGGCCGAACTGATGGTACCGGCGGTGAAAGCCGAACTGGCGCGGGCCACCGATGTGCTCGGCTACGAAACCTATGTGCGCATGGCCGGCCCGTTTCGTGACGATCAAGTGCTGCACTGCACCGACAACCGCGAAGAAATGCAGCGCGCCCGACACGCCTTTGAATTGGCCGCGCAAGGCCGTTCGGTGATCGTGGTGTCGTCCGGCGACCCGGGTGTATTCGCCATGGCGGCGGCGGTGCTCGAAGCGTTGCACGAGTCCAGCGATCCGGCCTGGCATCGGGTTGACCTGGAGATCCTGCCCGGTGTGTCCGCCTCCCTCGCCACCGCCGCCCAGGCCGGTGCGCCGTTGGGGCATGACTTCTGCGTGATGTCGCTGTCGGACAATCTCAAGCCCTGGTCGATCATCGAAAAACGCCTGGACCTGGCGGCCGAAGCCGACCTGGCATTGGCTTTCTACAATCCGATTTCCCGTGCGCGGCCATGGCAATTGGGGCGTGCGCTGGAGATCGTCGGCCAGCACCGCACGCCGGAGACGCCGGTGGTGTTGGGGCGTGACATCGGTCGTCCGGGCCAGACCCTGCGTGTCACCACGTTGGGGCAACTCACGGCCGAGCAGGTGGATATGCGCACCATGGTCCTGATCGGCTCCTCCACGACCTGTGTATTCCCGCGCGCGTCGGGTGGAAACTGGGTGTATACGCCACGTTGGTATGGGATCAAGCCTGCCTGAGCCGCAACACGGTTCCATTGTGGCGAGGGAGCTTGCTCCCGCTGGGCGTAGGAGCTGCCGAAGGCTGCGATCTTTTGATCTTTCGCTTGAGACTCAAGTGGCTGGGGAAAGATCGCAGCCTCGTTGCACTCGACAGCTCCTACACAGCTCCTACGTCCGGCGAGAGCAATCTCTGGCCCGTTTTCGTTTCTTTTGCCTTATTTGTCGCCAGTTAGATGAAAGAGCAAGTTGTTGTCTTGAGCCTTCTTTGAAATGCATTGAAAGCCTTCCCGTTTGAACTGTCTGGTGTTAAGCGTTAGTTTGCGTGCCTGATAAGTTTCCGGTGTGCGCTTGTCAGTATTTGGCATAGGTTTTAGTTGTCGCCAAGTTGAAAAATATCAATGGAATGAACGTTCGCCAGAGGACCTTCTGGCGACAATGCTTTTATATGCCTGTTTTTTTCTAGCGGACAGGCCAGGAGTGTCTTTTTTATGCAGGAAGCAAACATCCAGACGCGTGACGGTGCGCTCGGTTTCATCAGCCTTTTCAAACTGGCCGACCTCGAAAGGGCACTGCTGCCCTTCAAGAACACTGAACAATATGACGCGGTCATCCGTTATTACTTTGCCTGTATCGGTATGCCGGATTCCCACAGGCTGCTCGAGCCGCTGGGGCTCTTGAAACAGACGCTCGCCAAGGTCCTGGGTAGCCGCAGGGTGAAGCGCAGCCTGGAAGGGGGGACGTCCGGCCCCGGCGAGACAGCGATGGATTTGCCGCGAATCTATGACAAAGTCGAACGTCATGAAGCACGCCTTCGGTTCAGCACCGAACAGATGAAGCGAGTGCCAACGGAGGTGCCCAAGACGTTGCACTTTGTCTGGCTCGGCGGCGGACTTGGCAACATTCAGCGTGACTATCTAAATGTGTGGAAAGAAGTGTTGGCCAGGCAGGGTTATAGCCTGAATCTCTGGTATGACAGCGATGCACTACTGGCCTGGCAAACCAACAGGTTGATTGTCGAAGCCGCCAAGGCCGATGTTTTTCTACAAGGGGTCGATGAGCGTATCTCCGAAGTTGAATTGGGCGGTTTATACAACGAGCGGACCATTGCTCTGAAACAACAGATGCATGCACATATCAGTGCGGCAGTGGCGGGCGGAGGGTCAGCCGACGAGGCCCGAATGGATTTATTGTCCCGTGCCTACGGCCAGGATGTGCAAGTACTGCGCAAACAGTTGGAAGACAATCGTCGCAGTGTCTTGGATATGGACGGTTTCAAGTTGCGTGACATCGCGGCAGGGGACGTTTCGTTGCAGTTGCAGGATGTCTATGAGCGGGAGATGTGTTTGCGCGGCAATATGGCGGCGGCCTCTGACGTTGTGCGCGCCGAGGTCCTGTATGCCGAAGGCGGTAGCTATACCGATGTCGACCACCTTCCGCCGTTGTCGCAAACCCTCGGCGCTGTCGATATCAGCGGTTTTGACCGTAATGCCCGCCTTGGAGCCCTGCAACTGCTGCTGAACAACAACCCCGAATGGATGCCGGGTCGCCAGGCCTCTTCCAGCCATTACACGCACATTGGCGCCGAGCATTTTCCAGCGCTGCAAGCCTTCGCGCAAAGCCGGCCAAGCCTGAGCGAGGTCTTCGCGCAACCGGCGGATCGGCTTGCGCGTCCCTTCGCGCTGCGGGCCTTGGCCATGCAGCAATCGTTATCCAATGCGTTTCTGATGGCCCATCCGGGCTGTGCGGTCCTCAACAGTGTGATCGAGCGTTTGCGCGCCAACTACGCGTTGATCGATGCTTCGACCCGATTGGCCGCTCAGCGCGATATTGCGTTGAGTGATGTTGCTGGCATGTTGAGGCTGGTGGAGGAGGTGTTCGAAAAAACCAATGGGCCGCTGACTGGACTGTCGATGGAAGACGTGCCGAGAGCGATAGCGCTGATTGCGGCCATCGCGACCCACTTTGGCGATGGTGTTCGGTTCGAAAGCGAGGGCACCATCTACCTGACGGGGCCCGGCGCCATGCGCGATGGCATGGTCGACTATGCGAAAGCGCACTTGAGCGCCGCCATTGCCGAGAGCCTGAGCAAAGAGGCGGCCATTGCGCCCGATGGGACGGTGAACGGTGCCACCGAAGAGGAGCAGGATCACTCCTGGAAAGAAAATGAAACCGACCACGAGAAATGGGTCAGCAACGAGCAGACGAGTTGGCGTGAGGGGCAGTACCCCACGCGCTACAGCGGTGATATGGCGCAGTTGCTCAAGCACTCGACCATCGAGTTCCAACAGGGCTGGCCGCTGATCGAAGGGCGAGCGGTGCTACTGACCGATGTGCTGGAGCAGTTGGTCGAGGGGCTCGGCGAGCCGTTCATCGAGGCGATGAGCCAGGGGCATGACGGTGAAATCCGCTTCGAGAAACCACTGCCGCTGAGTTTCGATGATCGTCAGCGTATCCGGCATCAGGCTGCCGATGCGCTGGTTCCGGTGTTCCTGAGCGATGCAAAGATGCAAAGCCTGGGGATCGATGAAGTGCTGAGCGATATCGCCAGTGGCGCCCGCCGTCTCATCGAAGCCAGCCCTTTGCAAAGGGTGTCGCTGGGCCTGTTGCTAGGCTTGGATGCGCTGGATAACCAGCGTTTCAACGCGGCCACCAGTGAGCTGGAGAACCTGGCCAACAGCGTTGCCGAGCAGGGCGTGTCCGGCCGTTATGCAGTCATCGAGCGGCAATTGTTCAAGCGCAAGGCGGCCGGATTCATGAACGGTTTGTTGAGCGATCCGGCGTATGCGCCGATGCCGTCCGACAGCACGCTGGACCTGAAGAAAGCAGCCTTGAAAGAGGCGCGGACGCTGTTCCAGTGGGGCCGTCATGTGGCACGGATCCAGAAAGCGGCGACCCTTGAACATCGTGTCCAGATCGTTGAACGCTCCGCGCAGGTGCTGGACGGCTTCGGTCACAACGGCGTCCAGATGGTCCCCCAGGATTTGCTGCTCAGCAGCGATGGCGAGACGATTGGTGGGCGTTGCTATCCCTTGGCGTTGGCGATGAGCGCGGCGCTGGCCCAGGGCGATGTAGCCTCCGGGCAGTTGCGCGAGCGTTTCTTCCTGACGGTGCTCGAACCCGGGCAAGCCGACTCCCAGGCCTTTCTGCAAACCCTGGAAGCCCTGCGGGACGTGTCGCTGGGTGACGTTGGCACGCGGCTTGGCCAGGCCGACCTGGATCAGGTCACGGCCGCACTCGAAAGACACGCCGCCCCCCGTACGCTGATGCTCAACTCGGACAACCATTCGATGCTGGTGGCCAAGACCGTCAGCGGGGAGCGCGCCACCTATCATTTTTTCGACCCGAACTTTGGCCTGTGCAGATTCGACCATTCGAACGGGCTGCAAGGTGCGCTGGAGCACTTTTTCCAGAGCGAGGGCATGGCCCGCTATTACGCAGCCTACGGTTCTGAAGCGCGACCGCAATTCGACCTGATTGACCTGCACAGCGCCAAGATCTCGGCCTTGGCGCTTTCTGACGGATTCACGGTGGGGCACCTGCTCAAGCCCGATCCTTTGCCAGGAAAACCGGCGCTTGCGATTCGCCAGCGCCTGAACCGTGCCTACGGAAGATCCCTGGTCGACAATTCGCACCTGGGCAGTAGCTTGCTGGCATTGGACAGCCATTGGTGGGGACAGCAGATCGCCCAGGCAACGGTCGACTTGCAGGCGCTGCATGACTCGCCGACGCCGCTGGTGCCCTTGTTCGATACGTTGGAGATCACGCCCGAAGGCCAATACCGAGTGAGCCTGATCGATCCCGCGCAACCGCAACAGCAGGTCCGCGTGCTCAGTGACGATCATCGCCTGTTACGGATCAAGAACTGGCTGTCGGAACAGTTTTCGACCCTGGCGCGCCAACCTGTGCAGAGCGGTGGTGTCGTGGATCCGACCGAGGCCGGCAGTGTCCATACCCTCAACGCTGGCTTCACCATCCAGGCCTTGATGAACGCCTTGCGCGGGCGCGAAGGGGATGACCGAACGTTGACCACCGCCGTGCGCCTGCATGCCTACGTCAACTATGCGCAGTTGGTGCACGGCAATGTCATGGACGTGACGGGGCTGGTGCAGTTGGCCCGTACCGCCCTGGCGGAAGAACGGCTCATTGCCCGCACGTGTGCACCGGTCGTTGGCCAGGCGCTGGGGCATGCGGCCAACGAGGGTGTCGGTGCGGTGTTGGGGCTGGCCAATGTCGGCTTTGATATCTATCAGTTGAAGACCGCGCAAACCGGCATCGAGAAAGCGCAATTCGGTACCCAGCTGACATTCGACTCTGCCAGCCTGGCCTTGACGGCGGGCGGCGTTGGCGCGGGGTTGGCCGGGGCGTCGACTGCCGCGGCGGTGCTCGGCGGTGCGGGGGTGATTCTTGGTGGGGTGGCGGTCGGGGTGGCGGCCCTGGCCCAGGGGTTCGCCAGCATCGCGCAGCAGGCGCGGGACGTCGGTCAGTTTTTCGATGAGCTGGAGCAGGCCTATCGTGGTGACGGCTACCACTACGATCACACGCTGGCCGCATGGGTGGCACGGCCGTCACTGATCGTCAGAAGCATTGACCTGGAGGAGGGGACGTTGCAGCTCGACAGTCCAAAGCTGTATCCCCTGCATGATCATTTCGGTGTGCCGGGCTTCGATCCCGATGAGGCGCGGGCGATCGACATCCGTCGAGAGCTGGGGCTGCCCGGACGGATCGGATTTGTCCCGCCGGCCGGACAACCCATCGTGCTGCCCTGCACGCCGCAAACCACTTACGGCTATGAATACAAGGCGCTGCCCTTCGCCCGCTGGCGCCATGATCCTGGCTTCGACACGGCTCGGCGGCTGGAGAAAAGGCAAGCGGACGGGACCTGGCTGTTTTTGTTCTCGTTCTATTCGTTTCCGTCCGACTACATTCTCAATCGCCTGAGTCCGGTGTACGGCGAAACGGTCATCCGGGTGTACCTGGATGCGGTGGAGCGGACACTGGTGGTTCCCGTGATGCCGGAAGCCTGGCAAGGCAAGTTGTCCTATTGGCTCCGAGGGGCCGACTCGCGTTGCACCGTGACGCTCAATCCCGGGGTCGATATCAGCCTTGTTTCACCGAACCTCATGTATTGCCGCTGGGTGTTGCAGGCCACCTGGGCCAATGACCAGGATATCCGGATCGAGCCTTCCGGCGAGCTGTACATCGGCACCGTTCATGTGAGCCGTGTCGGCCAGCAGGAGGTGCTGATTCGCACGGCCGACCAGTTGTTCAGAGTCCCCCAGGGTAAACGCCAGCTGGACATCCTCGAACAGACGGCGCCGGAAGGGCTCGATGAACAGGCGCTGCTTGATCACCACAAGAGCCTGGCGCGCGAGCATCGATTGGCGCTGCCGTATACGCCGGTCCATCACTATCTGATCCCGTTCGAGGATCCCCGGCAACCGCGTTACACCACGGCCTGGTATGACGCGGGCGAAGACCGCTTCCTCTACATTCGTGACGACCTGGCCGTGCTCGGTGAGCCGCAGTTGTCGCTCGTCCTGGGGGCGTCCGCCTATTTCTACGATCCCGACGGGTTCCAGATCTGGCAGACGGATTGCGCCACGGGTTTGCTCAAGTGTCGCTACCTGTTACTGCTTCAAGAGGGGCAAAGCACGATTCGCAGCCTGGAAGCGGATGCGCAAGGGGTGATTCATGTCGTGCAGGAATACGTCCTCGACAACCAAGCCGTCCGGCAATACCGCTATCTGATTCATGACGGGCGATTGCTGTTGAGTTCCGTCACCTACGACACGGCGCCGCAACTGCAGGCGCTGCTGTTGACCAGCGATACCCTGGCCGGGTGGTCGTCCGTACTGGGCGACTTTCTGCGGCTGCCCCTCGGGCCTTCGCATAACGGGGCGACGACCGTCGATTGGCAGCCGGCTTCGTACGTTTCGATCTGCTGGACGATCGCTCCCGACTCCCGAGACCTGGCATGGGTACGCCGCAGCGATCGACGTCTGATCCTGGCGCCACCCGCCAGGCATCATTTCCGTGGCTGGGATGACTCGATCAAGAACCTGGACGGGCTGATGCTATTGCCCATGGTCGACGACAGCGAGGTGTTCTTCGTTTACCAGCGAGTCACCGCCAACCAGACGCTCTGCCGACTGCAACGCAGCGTGAACGACGGCAAGGCGCAATGGACCCGGCGATGGGTGCAGCCGGAGGGGCTCAAGCAGATCCTGGCCGTCGACGGGGGTTATGTGGCGCTCGATGAAAACGGGCTGTTTTTCAACCTGGGCGCGCAAGAAACATTGCAGTTTGCTGGCGTGAGCGAACAGTGGCTCAAGGGGCGTGGTCGGTGGTGGCAGGCGCTTGAGCCGTTGGCCAAGCGCTACCCGGGCAAGGATTTTGCCATTGCCGGTCTGCGCAATGTCGCCGGTGACGGCAACCTGAGTGCCTGGTACGTGAATAACCGCTTGCTGTTGTGCGATCCGGGATTCGACAAGGAAGTCCGCTTGCTCGGCGTGACGCCCGATAATCAGTCGGTCTGGCTGTTTGATCGGTCGAGCGGTGAAGTATTGAGCCAGGCATTCTTCGACCCGCAGCGGCTTGACCAGGCCTTCGGCGCCGGCTCGCAATTGCTGGCGGGCGACAGCCTGCCGGCGTATCAGCGGGAGTGGGCGAGCTGGCGCTTTGCCGATGTCACGCTCGAAGGCAGCGGCTTGCGCGGGATAAGCGTGGACGGTCTGTCGCTGGCGCTGCGTCATCAGGAAGCAGGGACCATCACCGGGGTCAATCACGACTGGGTGAGCGCCCAGGGCGAACATCTGATCGAAGCCCTCCAGCGGTTGCTGGAGCAAGCGCAGCATGCCGAGTTCGTGTCGGTGGAATCCGAGCCTGGGAGCCTGCAATGGTATGACGTGCAAAGTGCCCGGCTGCTGCGGGTGACCGGCAAGAACCTGCCCAGGAACTTTACCCTGCTCGGCACTCAGGCTCAGGTCAACGTGCTGCTGCACAAGCATCAGGATGGGCGGGTGCTCATCTATCCCGACAAGCGCAGCATCGGGCCGTTCGATTATGTCCAGCGCAACGCCCAGGTGCTGGTCGTCGAAGGAGCGAAGGTCGGCCGAGATCTCCTGCCGCTGATTCCCGATGAGGTCAATACGTTGATTCTGCGCTTGGGCCAGGGCGCGGTGACGTGTCATTTGACGAAGAAGGAGTGGCTGAAACTGGACTCGGTCATTGTCGACTGTCGACATGCCCTGGATGAACCACCCGCCATGGCAAGCACATTGATCTGGGCATTCGATGAGCCTGGAAAACTCGTGTTCGAGATCGTCCAGGCGCATCTGGTCATTGTCGATCCGGACAGTGAACACTGCCTGATCCTGCGTGATGTGTGTTCCGCCGACCCGGTCTTGCGCGGCGAAATATGCCTGGGCTTCAACGCTGCGCAAGCCCGCCCGGTGTCGACGTTCGTGGCACGGTTACGGGACCTGGGTGGGGTCGGCAGTGCAACCCTGAAAGAGCTGCTGGCGCCGGCGCCGGTCGAAGGCCAGGTGGTCCCCCTTCAGGGCACCAGGTAGCCCTTCACCCCGGTAAAAATGATCTGCGCCGCCAAGGCGCAGACAAACAGCCCCATCAGGCGGCTGACGATCTGCAAGCCTTGGTCGCCCAGGATCCGTTCGATACGGCTGGACAGGTAGAGCACGACGCCGACGGTGAAGCTCGCCAGGGCGATGCTGATGATGGCCATGAGTTTGTCGTCCCAGTGCGGCTGGCTCACGCCCATCACCAGCAGGGCACCGATGGTGCCGGGGCCGACGGTCAATGGAATGGTCAGCGGGACGATGGTCACGTCCTGCTGCACGTTGTCGGTCTGTACGGCCGACTTGCCCTGGGCCATGCCCAGTGCCGAAATGAACAGCACACTGCCGGCGCCGATACGGAAGGCGTCCACGGTGATGCCGAACACGCTGAAAATCACTCGCCCGAACAAATACAGCAACACGCTGGAGACCAGCGTCGCGATCGCGACCTTCCAGGCCAGGCGGCGTTGTTCCTTGCGCGAATAGCCGCGAGTCAGCCCGATAAAGCACGACAGCACGAAGAAGGGGCTATAGAGCACCAGCATCTTGAGGTACACGCTGAATAGCACGTGGAGCATGGTTCAGACTCATTGCGAAAGACATCGCCGGAGTCTATCAGCCTCTGAATCGACTGTCGGCATTTGATTGGTTGAAGTGGCGAAAGGGTGGTGTTTTATTCGAATGTTCTTAACTTTATTTGCTGGCTGTTAAATGGGCGGTTTTATTTTGAAGTTACAAGTCAATAGTTGTTGAGTCTGGTTCGGTTGATTAATGTGGGGTTGCAAGTCATGGAGTGGTTTGCTTAATAATTTAAGGAGTAAGTGATGAGTTTTGAAATGTGTGATAGCACTGTAGCCGCCTGTGTGGCGCGCCTGGAAAGTTATGATATTTACCCTGATGTCAGTCCTCGTTCGTTGTATGTGGGCGATGTTGAGCCACCGGCGAAGGGATCGGTTGTCGGTGAAGGCATCCTGGCGTTCGCCGGTGGTCTTTCTCCCCAGCATCAAGAGGATGCGCAGCATGCTTTTCTCTTTGCTTCCCTGGTCGCCAACAGGCAATACCCTCTCGAATCCCAAGGACGAGAGTGGTACTACAAGTTTGTTGAAGTCATGACGAACGCCGGTTGGGTCGCTACGCAGCGCTTCTATGATGACCTTAGCGTCGGCGGTAACACCGTGCGGATGGATAAACTGGTGTTGGACATCCTCGCTTCCGTAGTGTCGGGTATTGCCCTCGGAAGCGCGACTTCGGCGTTGCTGTTGAGGGTCGTCGACAGTGCAATCACTGCCTTGCAGAAGAAGGAAGAGACCCTGACCCTTTTTGAGCGAAACCTGCTGGAACATGGGGTGGGCGGAATGGCCGCCGGCACCTGTGTCGAAATTGATGGTGAAGTCAGCATGATGCTTGGCACCGTGCGCTTTATCCGGCGCAACAGCGCGACCCAGGTCTTGTTTGCGGATTGGAATAGCCGCGAAGTGAAGTTGTATAAAGGCGAGTCGGTTTTTCGAAAAGTTCCAAGTATTGTCGAACGAACCCGAGGCGTCATTATTGAGCGGCTGGGTAATCATGCCGTAAGCAAGATCGAAGAGTACGAAATCTAAGTTCTGTTTCAATGAGGCAATCGACTATCGGTTGCCTTTTTTTAAAGGGAATCAGGTATGGATAAGGAATATTCGGTTTTTGTTAACGCTGCGGCGATCGTTTTAGCGCCCTGCGCACTACGGCGCACGGAAGTTGACGATCTGATGAATTCGGTCTTGCTCGCACAACTGGTTGCTAACAAGAGTCTGCAGCGTGCACCTGCGGCTGATTGGCACGCCACTTATTTGGAGGTCTTGAGTGTCGCCTGGATATCGGCTGCAAAAAGGCGAAAGGATCTGCAGCCGCAAAGAGAAAATACCCACTCGCCATTGGAGTGGGTGGCGGCCATCCCCTTGGATGATCAGGTGGATCAGCAACAGCGGATCATGGCGGTGATGGAGCGTATCGCAGCGTTACCCGGTTCGCTGTCTGCGATGGGGATTGTGCGCAAGCATGTGCAAAAACAATACGAGCTTGACGCGGTGCAGAGCCCGTCATCCAGCCCCGTGCGCTTGCTGGTGATCGTGGCTCAAAGCCCTGTTTCGATGGCAGGTGTCTATGTGCAATTCAACACAGCGAAAGTGATCGAGGCCAATCCTTGGGGGCAGTGCTTTGATGGCAAAGACATCGACGGTTGTGTGACAGCACGTTATTTCCGCACGCAACTGAGCGAAACATTGTTCGCGCCTGCCCGTGAGGTTATCGCCCGTAAGGTCGCGTCTGCCGTGGGTGACAACATTGTCGATATCACCAAGGCTATCGATGATTCGGTGGTTCTTCCTGCCGAAGAGGTCTGCAGATGAGGGGGCCGATTCCATCTGCCGCAGTCGTTGGCGGCAGTGTCGTTTCATTCGCTGCCGGTCTACCTGCGTCCCATCGGGAAGATGTGTACTTGAGCACGATGTATGCGCAACGGGCCACCTGGTCGGCCTATCGCGACGGGTTGTCAGGTCACTGGTTCGACTATTACTGCAGCCAACTCAGGTTCCTGGGCTGGGACGTACCGCACCCACAGACGCTGCCGGCCATTGAAAGTCCGATGGGGATGGGCGCGACACAACATATCGAGGCTCGTCTTGGCGAAGCTTTTCACGCCCCGGCCAGTGGTGCGTTGGTGGCATTGGAGAGCAATCCCAAAGCGCTAGAGCTGTTCGAATCAACCAGCCTGTCGCGCGACACAGGCATTTTCCAGATGATGCCCTGTGTGCCAAGCGGCACCCATCGAATTGAAATGGGCGTTTATCACTGCCAGTTCCAGTTGCGTCGACAGGCGTCTCGATTCTTGTTCATCGAGCGAGGCGACTGGGTGCGCAACAGCGTCGAGCAAATGACCGTCATCAACTTCAATACGCTGTACTACGCCACCTTCAGGGAAAAGGTAAAACGTTCAGTGCTGTCCCAAGCATCCACCTACCTCAGCGCCCTGGAACTCTGAAGCGTGTTCGCTCGCAGGCTTGGACCGGTTCAATAAGTCGATGCAGTCGGTTTCTGCTGATCGCGCTGGGCCACCCAGTGTTCGATCAGCTCACGCAGCTGCGACAGCTCCACCGGCTTGGCCATGTGACCGTCCATCCCGGCCTGGCGGGCGCGTTCCTTGTGCTCGGCCAGGATGTGCGCGGTGAGCGCCACCACGGGGGTGCGGGTGCGCTGGTTACCCATTTCCCAGGCACGCAATTGCTGGGTGGCGGAAAACCCGTCGAGGATCGGCATTTCGCAGTCCATCAGGACCAGGTCGTAACGCTGCTCCTTCATGGCCTTGAGGGCTTCTTCGCCGTTGCTGGCGGTGTCGGGTTGCAGGTTGAGCTTGCCGAGCATGCCGCGGATGACCTTGGTAGAGATGCTGTTGTCCTCGGCCACCAGGATGCGAAAATCGCTCGGCACCTTCACCGGGATGGGAGGACCGGCGTTCACCTGCACATTTGTTGCCTGGCCCCGGTTGCGCTGGTTCAGCTCGTCCGCCAGGGTGGTCTTGAGGGTATAGCCGGCCACCGGTTTGGCGAGGATGCGCTTGACGCCGCTGTTGCGCGCCACGATTTTGCTCGGCGCGTTGCTGATACCGGTGAGCATGATCAACAGGATGTCGTGGTTCAGGCTCGGGTCTTCCTTGATCTTGGCCGCCAGTTGCATGCCGGTCATGCCCGGCATGTTCTGGTCCAACAGCACCACGTCGAAATAATCGCGCAGGTGCGCCTTGGTGCGCAGCAGCGCAAGGGCTTCCTTGCCCGATGGCACCGCACTGACGTTCAGGCCCCAGGCGCTGCACTGTTGCACCAGTACTTTGCGGCAGGTGTCGTTGTCGTCGACGATCAATACCCGCGCCCCTTGCAGCGGGCCATCGAGGTCGGAAGTCGGATGTTCGAGGCGATCCGGGTCCAGCGGCAAGGTCAGCCACAAGGTACTGCCCTGGTTGCTGCCGCTTTTGATACCGAATTCTCCGTGCATCAGGATGATCAACTGACGGGCGATGACCAGGCCCAGGTTGCCCCCCAGGCGGGTGGCCGACAGGAAATTCTTGCTGTGCAGTTCGGCGTGCATCAGCGTGTCGCGCTCTTCGGCGTCCATTGGCGTCCCGCTGTCCTGCACGGCGATGCGCAGGCGCGGCTGATTGCTACGCTCATCGAGGGCGACGACGATCAGCACTTCGCCCTCGTCGGTTTTCTTCAGGGCGTTTTCCAGCAGGCTCAGCAGCGCTTGGCGCAGCCGCGTCGGGTCACCGCTGATCACGCGCGGCACCTGGGGCTGGATGAAGCTGATCAGCTCGACATTCTGCTGTTCGGCCTTGGCACGGAAGATACTCAGGCAATCCTCGATCAGGGCATTGAGGTCGAACTGCACGTCGTCCAGTTCGATCTGCCCGGATTCGAGCCGGGAGATGTCGAGGATCTCGTTGATCAGGGTCAGCAGCTCATTGCCGGCGCTGTGGATCGTCTGCACGTAGTCGCGTTGCTTGACCGACAACGGCGTACCCAGCAGCAGCTCGGTCATGCCCAGCACGCCATTCATCGGGGTGCGGATCTCGTGGCTGATCTTGGCCAGGAACTCGGCCTTGGCATTGATCTCGGCATTGCTCGCCGCCAGGTCGCGGCTGATGCTGAACCGGCTTTCGTTGATCGAGCGCTGGCGCTCGCCCAGGGCGACACTCATCAACAGGCCGCTGATGCAGATGAAGATCAGCAGGGTGATGATCAAACCCTGAGGAGGCACCTCCGTGAGCCCTTGCAGTGCCGGGAGGATGATCAACGTGCCCAGGTTGAAGACCACCATGGCCGCGACGAACAGCCGGGCCGGGCGGTAGCCCTTTTGCCAGTGCCAGGCGCTGACGAGCAGCATGCTCAGGCCGGCCAGGGCCACGAGGGCGTAGGTCATGATATTGAGCGGCAGCGTGTTGACGAACAACAGCAACAGGCTGCACAGCGTGACGAGCACGATGTCCCCCAGCAGCAGCCGATTCAACGGGTGCGGCCCCAGGGGCGCGAAGAAACGGTAGGCGAACATCAGGCCGCAGGGCGCCGTCAGCAGCAAGGCCAGGTAGGCCCCGGGCGTCTGGACGGCGGGCCAGTCGGGCAGCCAGGGCCCCGCCAGGTTCAGCAACAGTGCGAGGCTGAGCATCAGCAGCCCTTCACAGGCTGCCAGCCACAGGCAACTGCGTGAGCGGGTGTAGGCATAGCGGGTGAGGTTGTGCAGGATCAGCATGGCGATGCAGCCGAACAGCAGCCCATAGATCAGCGTCTGGTTCTGATCGGCCGCGGCCACGACGGCCGATTGCAAGGTGACGTAGGGGCGCAGTTCATGGCGCGAGGCCAGTCGCAGGTAGACGTCCAGCGATTTGTCGCTGCGTGGCAGGGGCAGCATGAAATCGCTGCTCGGTACCACAGGTTCGGTGTGCGGCGTGGCATTGCCGCTGACTTGCTGGTCAACCAGCGCATCGCCGTCCAGCACGTAGAGGTTCAGGCGTGACAGGTCGGGCGCGAAGATGCGCAGGATCTGTTCATGCCGGTCGGGGGCCAGGCGGAAACGCAACCACAATGCCCCGCCGGGCTCGGCGGCCTTGAGGCGGTCCAGGTCGATGGGGCTGAATTGATTGGTGTAGCGGGCAGAACGGATGTCACTCAGCGTCAGGTCGCCCTGTTCGTCGAGCAATACCGCCCAGCCACTGCCTGGCGCGGCCTGGGCCGGGAGCATGCAGAGCAGCGTCAGCAGGGTGACGGTAAGGCCTATGGCAATCCTGAGCCAGCGCACGGCGAAATCCCTTCGTAGGTTGATGCCAGATTATAACTATGCGCGGCGCCGGAACAGTCAGGCAAGGGCCGTAGACCCTTGCCTGGCTGAATGGCTGGGTTATTCCAGATTTTCGCCACGCTCGCGGGCAATGGCGCGATAGCCAATGTCCTTGCGGTAGAAGCAACCTTCCCAGTCGATCTCGGCGGCAAGCTTGTAGGCCTGCTGCTGAGCTTCGTCGACACTGGCGCCCATGGCGGTGGCGCAAAGCACACGACCGCCGGCGGTGACCACTTGCCCATCCTTCAACGCCGTGCCTGCATGGAATACCTTGCCTTCCAGGCGGGCCGCAGCGTCCAGGCCCTGGATCGCGCTACCCTTGGCGTAGTCGCCAGGGTAACCGCCAGCCGCCAATACGACACCGACGCTTGGGCGCGGATCCCATTGGGCTTCGACCTTGTCCAGTGCCTGGGCCAGTGCAGCCTCGACCAGCAAGACCAGGCTCGATTGCAGGCGCAGCATTACCGGCTGGGTCTCAGGATCGCCGAAACGGCAGTTGAATTCGATGACTTTTGGGTTACCAGCCTTGTCGATCATCAGGCCGGCATAGAGGAAACCGGTGTAGACATTGCCTTCTTCGGCCATGCCGCGCACGGTCGGCCAGATCACCTGGTCCATGACGCGCTGGTGCACCTGGGCGGTCACCACCGGGGCCGGGGAGTAGGCACCCATGCCGCCGGTGTTCGGGCCGCTGTCGCCATCGCCGACACGCTTGTGGTCCTGGCTGGTGGCCATTGGCAGGACGTTCTTGCCATCGACCATGACGATGAAGCTGGCTTCCTCGCCGTCGAGGAACTCTTCGATCACCACGCGGGAACCGGCATCACCGAAGGCATTGCCGGCGAGCATGTCGCGCACGGCGTCTTCGGCTTCGGCCAGGGTCATGGCAACGATCACGCCTTTACCGGCCGCGAGGCCGTCGGCCTTGATCACGATCGGTGCGCCTTTCTCGCGCAGGTATGCCAGGGCCGGTTCGATTTCGGTGAAGTTCTGGTAGTCGGCGGTCGGGATCTTGTGACGCGCCAGGAAATCCTTGGTGAACGCTTTCGAGCCTTCCAACTGCGCGGCTCCGGCGGTCGGGCCGAAGCAGTCCAGGCCACGGGAGCGGAACAGATCGACCACACCGGCGACCAGCGGCACTTCCGGGCCGACGATGGTCAGCGAGACGTTCTTCTCGGCGAAGTCGGCCAGTTGCTCCAGGGCCAGCACGTCGATGGCGACGTTTTTGCATTTGGCTTCGATGGCGGTGCCGGCATTGCCCGGTGCCACGAAAACCTTCTGCACACGGGGATCCTGAGCCACTTTCCAGGCCAGGGCGTGTTCGCGGCCACCGCTGCCAATGATCAAAATGTTCAAAGAAAGACTCCTTCGGAGAAGCTGCAAGCTACAAGCTGCAAGTAAAAGCGAGTATATGCGGCTCTTATTTGCAGCTTATGGCTTTGAATTAGTAAAGGCTGAGCTGCAAGAGGGCGCGACATCGGTCTGCCCTTTCTTGCAGCTTGCAGCTTGAGGCCTGTAGCTGCTCAACTCAGTGACGGAAGTGGCGCATGCCAGTAAAGACCATTGCGATGCCGGCCTCGTCGGCGGCGGCAATCACTTCAGCGTCACGCATCGAACCTCCCGGCTGGATCACGGCGGTGATGCCGACCTTGGCCGCGTTGTCGATGCCGTCGCGGAACGGGAAGAACGCATCGGAGGCCATGACCGCGCCTTGTACCTGCAAACCGGCGTGCTCAGCCTTGATGGCGGCGATGCGGGCCGAGTTCACGCGGCTCATCTGGCCGGCGCCGACACCGATGGTCTGACGGTTCTTGGCGTAGACGATGGCGTTGGACTTGACGTACTTGGCGACTTTCCAGGCGAAGATCAGGTCGTTGATTTCCTGCTCGCTCGGGGCGCGCTTGGTCACCACTTTCAGGTCTTCGCTGCCGATCATGCCGATGTCGCGGCTCTGGACCAGCAGGCCGCCATTGACGCGCTTGTAATCCCAGGCCGGCGCACGGTCGGCCGACCATTGGCCGCAGGCCAGCAGGCGCACGTTGGCCTTGGCGGCAACGATGGCGCGGGCTTCTTCAGTGACCGAAGGGGCGATGATTACTTCGACGAACTGGCGCTCGACGATGGCCTTGGCGGTCTCGGCGTCCAGTTCACGGTTGAAGGCGATGATGCCGCCGAAAGCCGATTCGGTGTCGGTGGCGTAGGCCAGTTCGTAGGCCTGGCGGATGCCGCCCTCGGCGTCCGGGCTCACCGCCACGCCGCACGGGTTGGCGTGCTTGACGATCACGCAGGCAGGCTTGACGAAGCTCTTCACGCATTCCAGCGCGGCGTCGGTGTCGGCCACGTTGTTGAACGACAGTTCCTTGCCTTGCAGCTGGGTGGCGGTGGCAATGCCGACTTCGGCAGGCTTGGCTTCCACGTAGAACGCCGCGCTCTGGTGCGGGTTCTCGCCGTAGCGCATTTCCTGGGCCTTGACGAACTGGGTGTTGAAGGTGCGCGGGAATTCGCTGCGGCCTTCGGTCGACAGGGTTTCAGCGGCCTGGTTCACGGTGCCCATGTAGTTGGCGATCATGCCGTCGTAGGCGGCGGTATGTTCGAAGGCCTTGAGCATCAGGTCGAAACGCTGGGCGTAGGTCAGGCCACCGGCCTTGAGGTTGTCCAGGACGCTGGCGTAGTCGCTGGCGTTGACCACGATGGCCACGTCCTTGTGGTTCTTGGCCGCCGAGCGGACCATGGTCGGGCCGCCGATGTCGATGTTCTCGATGGCGGTCGGCAGGTCGCAGCCGGGCTTGTTGATGGTGGCTTCGAACGGGTAGAGGTTGACCGCTACCAGGTCGATCGGCTTGATGCCGTGTTCGTTCATGATGGCGTCGTCGATGCCGCGACGGCCCAGGATCCCGCCGTGGATTTTCGGGTGCAGGGTCTTGACCCGACCGTCCATCATTTCTGCAAAACCGGTGTAGTCCGCGACTTCCACTGCGGCGACGCCGTTGTCCTGCAGCAGCTTGAAGGTCCCGCCGGTGGAGAGAATCTCGACGCCCAGCTGTTGCAGCTCGCGGGCGAATTCGAGGATCCCGGTCTTGTCGGAGACGCTGATCAAGGCGCGGCGGATCGGCAGGCGGGTGGTCTGGTCGGTCATTTCAATTTCCATCAAAAGCAAGGGAAGTCAGCAAAAAAGGCGACCGTTTTTTACGCGGGCGCCTTTCTGGTTTGATTGAATGCTTACAGCAGATCGTACTGCTTGAGTTTCTTGCGCAGGGTGCCGCGGTTCAGGCCCAGCAGCTCACTGGCTTTGGTCTGGTTGCCCTTGACGTAGTTCATCACGCTTTCGAGCAGCGGCGCCTCGACTTCGGAAAGCACCAGGTTGTACACATCCGTGACGGCAGCGCCCTCAAGGTGGGCGAAATAATTGTGCAGCGCCTTCTCGACACTCCCGCGAAGGGTCTGGCCTTCTTCGCTGGGCGTATTGAGGTGCTGTTTCAAATTCACGTTGTCGCTCACGGGTGTTGTTCCACTCACTAAAGTCTCGGTCATCATCGTCATGCGGCCACCCCTTCGTCCCCTGTCAGGCTCTTGTAACGCTCAGCGAAGAACGCCTGAACGTCGGCGCATTGTGCTTGTGTACCATCCAAACGATTGAAACGGGCGCGAAACTCCCTGGCGCCCGGCAGGGTTGCGAGATACCAGCCCACATGCTTGCGAGCAATGCGTACACCCATGACTTCTCCGTAGAAGGCATGTAGCGCGGCCAGATGCTCTAGCAGAATACGTTCCACCTCGGACAACTGCGGCGCCGCGAGCTTTTCGCCCGTGCGCAGGAAGTGTTCGATCTCACGAAAAATCCATGGCCGCCCCTGGGCGGCCCGGCCGATCAACAGGCCATCGGCACCGGTCGCGTCCAGCACGTACCGGGCCTTCTCGGGCGAATCGACGTCGCCATTGGCAAACACCGGAATCGACACCGCCTGCTTGATCGCGGCGATGGTGTCGTACTCGGCTTCGCCGGTGTACAGGTCGGCACGGGTGCGGCCATGGACCGCCAGCGCCGTGATGCCCGCCTGTTCGGCGATCTTCGCCACCACCAGGCCATTCTTGTTCTCCCGGTCCCAGCCGGTGCGTATCTTCAGGGTCACCGGCACATCCACTGCGGCGACGACCGCCTGCAGGATCTCGGTGACCAGCGCTTCATCTTTCAACAGCGCCGAGCCTGCGGCCTTGTTGCAGACCTTCTTCGCCGGGCAGCCCATGTTGATGTCGATGATCTGCGCCCCCAGCTCGACGTTCGCCCGGGCCGCCTCCGCCAGCATCTGTGCGTCGCCACCGGCGATCTGTACCGAGCGGGGCTCGGGATCACCTTCGTGGATCATGCGCAGACGCGATTTGCGGGTGTTCCACAAACTCATGTCGCTGGTGACCATTTCCGAAACCACCAATCCTGCACCCAGTCGCTTGCACAACTGACGAAAGGGCTGGTCGGTGACCCCCGCCATAGGGGCGAGAATCAGGCCGTTCTGCAATGTATATGGGCCGATGCGTACCGCCGACATAGGACTTCCCTGAAGTGGGGCCGGATCATGAGACTTCGAAAAAGGGTTGGCATGATACCCGCTCTCGATGACTGGATAAAGATCGAATTGGATAAAATCTGAACAGCTATTTTGTTATCGCCAGCGGTTTGGTCTGGGTAGGGTCAGTCAGAAAGCTGCCGTCAATTGGCCGACCCTGGCCGGCTTCATTCGGGGGAATGGAAGCTCAGACTGTAGTTCACCGCTTTGGGGCCAGGGTCCAGGATATCCAGCGCGATGTGAATGGGCGTCTGGGGCGGCATTTCGCCGCGGTCCTCGAGGTCGCCACCCAGGTACTCGCCGGGCTTGAAGCGACGGCTGGCGATCAGGTGCCCGTTGAGGTCGGCAAAGCGCAGTTCCAGCAGCGGAAAAGGTTGGGAGAAGGGCGCACGGTTGTAGATGATCGCGTCCACCACCAGGGCACCGCTGAAGTCCGGATGGCTGCGCACCACCAGGTTGCTGCTCTTGATCTTGGCGATGTCGACCTTGGACGGTACGTCGCAGCCGATGGTCGGGCAGATTTGCAGGAACCATGGCCGGTACTGGTCCTGACGGGCCAGTTCCTCGAAATGGTAGGCGATGTACTGGCCGCCCAAGGCCGCGGCGGCGAGCAATATCAGCAGGCCCCATAACATGCGTCGCCCCCAGGGCGAGCGGCGTTTGCGCCAGTCCAGTTGCAGCGGGTCGTCGTCCAGGTCGTGGAGGGCTTCGGCGCGTATCCCCGGCTCCTGGCGTTCCCGTGACTTGCGCAATGGCGCCAGTTGCTCGGGTTCGTCGTCGTGGTCGTCGGTGGCAGACAGGCGCTCGAGGTGTTCGTCGGGCTCGTCGTCCGGCGCCAGGTGGAGCGGTGCGACCGGTTCGTCGTCCGGTTCCAGGGGTTCAAGGGCCAGGGACAGGGACGGTTCGGTACGCGGTGGCCGGGCCGGTTCGTGGGGTTCGAACGGTTCGATGGGGTCCTGGAGGACGGCTTCGGCGCGCTCGCTGGAAGATTCGCTGTACAGGCTGTCGGGCCAGGCTTGCTGTTCGCTGGAGAGCGAGTCGCGTTGCGCGCTCAGGTTGTCTTCCCGGCGCCGGCCGGTATTGCCTGGCGCACGATTGTCGCGTCGCTCCAGGCGCGCCAGTTCCTTGTCCAGGTCATCCAGATCCAGCTCGGCGGCGCTCCATTGTTTCTGGCTGATCGCCCGGGGCGGGGCTTCGACCGCAGGTTTGGAGGTCGGCGCGACGGCCGGCGCCGGTTGCTTGGCAGTGCGTTGTTCCAGCAACTGTCGCGCGGCATTGAACACTTGCAGGCACGAGCCGCAACGAACCACCCCGCGGGCCACGCTCAATTGAGCATGGCTGACGCGAAAACGGGTATGGCAATGCGGGCACTGGGTGACGAAGCTGTCAGTCATGCGGCAATCCGGTGGATACAGGCGCTCATTCTAGCGCCGACGTCCGGTGATGCGCACCCAGCCATCGCGATTGGCGATCGGGTCCAGGTCAAAGTCCGCGGCATAAGCGGCGGCGACTTCTTCACCCTGTTCGGCCAAGATGCCCGACAGCGCCAGGCGTCCGCCCGGCTTGACCAGGCTCGACAGTTGCGGCGCCAGGGACACCAGCGGCCCGGCGAGGATATTGGCCACCAGCACGTCGGCCTGGACCTGTGGCAGATCCTGCGGCAAGTACAGCGGGAACAGGGCTTCGGCGATGTTGTTGCGCCCGGCGTTGTCGCGGGAAGCTTCCAGGGCCTGGACGTCGATGTCGGTGCCGACGGCTTCCCGGGCGCCCAGCAGGAGCGCGGCAATCGCCAGGATCCCCGAGCCGCAGCCGAAGTCGAGTACGTTGCAGCCCTTCAGGTCCTGGCCGTCGAGCCATTCCAGGCACAATGCGGTGGTCGGGTGGGTGCCGGTGCCGAACGCCAGGCCCGGGTCCAGCAGCAGGTTGACCGCGTCCGGCTCTGGCGCGGCGTGCCAACTCGGGACAATCCACAGGCGCTGGCCGAAACGCATCGGCTGGAAATTGTCCATCCAGCTGCGTTCCCAGTCCTGGTCCTCGATCACTTCGCTGTGATGCTCGGGCAGCGGGCTGCCGGTCAGCAGCTCGAGATGGGCCAGTACGCTGGCCGCCTCGGTGCCGCCTTCGAACAGGGCCAGCAGGTGGGTGTGGGACCACAGCGGGGTGGTGTTGAGCTCCGGCTCGAAGATCGGCTGGTCTTCGGCGTCCATGAAAGTTACCGATACAGCGCCTACTTCAAGAAAAGCGTCTTCGTAGGTTTCGGCTTGTTCCGGGCTGATGGCCAGACGTACTTGCAGCCAAGGCATGGCGGGCACCTTTGGAAAAAATCTACAGGGGGCAGCGCAGGGCTGCAAAGGCGCGCAGTGTACGCCAGGTCGCGGGCAAAGTGGATAAGCGAGTCTCACGCCGTCCGGGTGGGTGTTTCGATATATATATGTATGCCATGGGCGTATCGCCGGGCGGATAAGGTGCCGGTCCACACAGCAGGGAGGAATGTGAATGGACATCACTGCCGAACGGCAAAGCAATATGGCGCGCACGGGGCCGGTCTCTTCCCCGCAGGCGGCGACTGCACAAATGACCCTGGAGAAGTTGACGCGTTGGCAGGCGGCTATCGACGCGCGACTGCAAACCCAGATGAGCTTGCTGGAGGTGCTGGAAGAGTACCTGCTGGTCGAGCTGCGCACCCATTATCACCAAGGCAACATCGATCCACACTTCATCGACACCCTGCTCGACACGGTGTTGCAGCGCATGATCGACCAGGCGCCTGTGGTTTATGACGAAGAGCAGGACTTGCCCTACCGTTGGCCCGAGGGGGTAGACCTGGGATTCGCCCCCGAGCGCCGGGAGTGCGTTGCCCAGGCGGTGGAAAGCGCGGCGTCGAGGTTTGTCAGTCACTACAAGGATTATCTGCGGCGGCATTGGCGAATGGTGTCGCAGGATGTCTCGCTCGAGGCACTGGTCAGGCAAAAGCTTGACGAGCATCGGGTCGCGGTCGACGGGCTTTTCCAGCCTGACCATCTGGCCGGCATGGACGTAGATCAATTGCGAGAACAGATCGAAGAATTCCAGGACGCCTGGCGCCAGACGAGTCGCTTGACGGCGTTGGCAACAACCCGTGAGCGGCGGGATCTTGGAGCGGTCGCGCGATTGCAATTGCCGCATTGGCTGCGGGGCTTGAACAATCCTGATCGTGAACGGCTGCGGGCGTTTGAAAACCAGACGGCGCTGGCGCAGGCACACGTCGATGAACTGGTCGATGGCCTGGGTTCGCTGCGGGCCTTCGCTCTGCAATTGACAAGGGACTATGTCAGGGATGAATTGGACATGGTGGTCGAGCCTGACAGCATTCGCGTGCAGTTACAGTGGCGAACGGTGATGGGCCAGCCGGTGCACACCTACAGCCTGAGTGAGCTGGTGGCGGTAGGCCCGGTACGACCGGACGCGGTGTCGGTGTTCCTGGTGGAAAATGGCGGCATGCTGCGTAACCAGTCCCTTTCGCCAGCCTTCATTGGCCGATTGTTGGCGAACGTCGATGCGCCTGCCGGGTACCTGCAAGCACTGGCCGACCGATATGAGCGGGCGGACCTGAAAGAAGCCATGTTCGATTGGTTTTTGGCGCGCCTGCAGCACAGTGCGTTTATCGCGCGTTGCGCGGGCCAGTTGTCGGCGACCGGCCATGACTCGCTCAGTGCTCTATGGGAGAGCGACGTTGCGACGCCAACCGCCAGCGTGTGGCGTGTCGCCGACCTTGTGCTTCCCAATGGCCTGAAGTGTGCCGATCTTCTTCTGTTCTACCGCGAAGACATGGGCGACGACGTCAGCGGCCTGCTGCTGTATGCCCCGGGCAAACCCGATGGCCAGGAGTGGGTCGAATTGACCTCGCTTCGGGCGCTGAGCGGGGAGGTCGGTGCCTGGACCCAACATGAAGCCGGTCGCGAGTATCTGCTGCAGCAGCTCTCTGCGACCGATCATGGGCGGGCCCGGGAATACTTTGCCGGCGTGGCGCAGAAACCTGCCTCGTGGGACCTGGGCAAAGACCTCCGGGGGGCGGTCAGCGGTTTCAGGGCCGGTCTTCGCAACGCGGTCTTGACCGGCCTGGCCAACAACCTGACGCAAGTGGAACTGAGCGAGTCGCCTCGCTGGTACTCGGCGTTGCCGCTTGAGTCCCGGCGCAACATCAGCGGCTTGAACCAGGAGTTTCTGGTTCAGCGGCAGGTGTTCGATGAGCAGATGGTCGACTATGAAGTCTTCATCGACTTCGCCAAGCGCACCTTCGCCCATTTGATTGCGCCGTACCTGCGCAGCAAGGGGGTGCTTGAAGCGGTCGATCCGGCCACTGTGCTCATTGACTACAGCACGGGGTTGGCAACCGAGAAAAAAACGGCAAGCCTGTTGGACCTGGCCATTTTTGGATACGAGCACAGCTCGGATATCGACGACCCCGCAAGAGGCGTGCGTTCTTCTGTCGGGCAGGACTTGAAGCAGGTTCGCAGCGCCGAATTGGCGTCATACATTCGCGTGGCTTACCTGGGGGAACGATATGCCAAGCACATCCGTGCCACCTTTCTCGATGCCAAGGACCCTGAGTATTCGAAACGCCGCGAGGCATACCGCTACATGTTGTTGGCCCGGATGGATCGCGACCTGCGTGTGGCTCATGGCAAGTCGATGTTGAACACCGACGAATTCCATTGGCTCACCCGGCAAGTCACGCTGCTGAGCGATGGGAGGCCTGTGAGCAGCGCCACGCACCCCGGCGCCGCCGTGACGCGCGAAGGCGTGATCAAGTTGACCGTCGGCGGTCATGTCGTGCAAGGAGTCTACGTTTTCACCTACTTCGACCCTAAGGTTTTTTACTGGTTGTACACACCCGACGCTCCGGACGGGATCCTGTTTCGCAAGTACCTGGACTTCTCCGGGAGCATCGCCGCGCAACTGCATCATTACGTACTGGAGCGGGTCGCACTGAGCGCGCGTGCCGCTGTAGGACGTTCGCTGGTGGCTTTGGCGAGCGGGAGCACGCGCGTCGATACAGTGCGCGAATTCAATCGGGTCATGGACATCGGCGCTGAATTCGATGCCTGCATCGAGCGCGCTGTCACCGATGTGGAGGACATCACCACAAGTCGTGCCGAAATGATCAGGGATCAGGTGTTCAAGGGCCTGATCTTCGCGGCGGCTCCTGTGTGCATGGTCTACCCCCCGTTTGCCTTGTTGCTGGACATTGGCTTGGTGGCTGTCAGCGCCGGGCAGGCAGTCGAGGCGCATGGGCAGGGCGACACGGAAGGCGCGCTTGACCACTGGCTGGCCGCGACCTGGGGGACGCTGTTCGCCACGCTCGGTGCCGCAAGCATGGCCAGGCTGCTAGGGCGCGCGGCCAGGAACCTGAAGCTCGCGGTGAAACCGTTGTCATTGTCCGCTCAACGCTTGAGGCGCGCGACGTCGGGCATCGCCAAAGAGGCTGGGCTGGTGATCCCGCCCTTACGCCTGAAGCCGCAGCAGGCGGTCAGCAGAGTGCCGGAGCACTTGCAGCCGGTGACCGAGGAGGGGATTTTTTTTGGCACCTATCGCAGCCCACCCAGCGCAACGCAACCGCGAAGCGCTCACTACATACGGAGCAGGGGGCGGTACTACCAGGTGATGGAGGATCCCTACTTCGGCGGGTTGTGCCTGGTGGATGCCAGGCGTCCCGGCGCGTTGTACAAGCTGCCCATCCGCAGGCTGGCGAATGGCAAATGGACCCATAACAAAGTCGGCTTGAGAGGCGGCAACGACCATGTGCGCAACCTTGGGCGAGTGGGGGAGTTGCGCGAAGCGTTTCCCGGGCATGTCTTTCCGGACGCAACGAGGGGGGCGTTGCAGGGCGAGGCTGTGGTGGCAAGGTTCAGCGAGACGGCGGACAACTATCTGTTCTCGCTGAATGCGCAAACGTGCGTGATCGCTTCGTTGTACAACCCTGCCACCAAGATGGGGGCGGTCATTCATTTCGATCACAACATCCGTGCGCTGATCGAGCGCAGCGTCCGGGACGTGACGCGGCGCCTGGGGGGATCGCCCAAGGATATTCGTGCCACGCTGGTGGGTGGGGATTGGCTGACGGGGGCTGACATTGGTGAGCCGGTCCGGTTGGTGATGAGGCGCCAGGGTCTGCAACCCACCTGGGATCACTGGTCGTATTCTTCCTGCTTTGGGAATAACTATGGTGTTGCGCTGGATCTGCGCAGTGGTATCACCTCAGTATTCAAGACCTCACAGAGTCAGGTCGAACGCTACTACGTACCCGTGCTGGCGAGGGCGAAGCAGGGTTCTGATCCGGTATCGGTACGTGCGCGCGGGTTCATGGCGCGCTTGCGCAGCGAACCGTTGGTGGCCAATGCCGACGGTGCCGTTCGCACCCACCAGGGCCGGCCGGCGACTGCGGCGCAACTTGCCTTGCAGGAATTTTCTACGGTGATGCTGGGCTGATGCCGCTGCCTGCATCGTGAGCGACAGGCAAAAAAAAGACCCCGGCCAATGACCGGGGTCTTTTTACATTACTTGAAGCATCAATGCTGGTTGCCCAGCTTGTGTTCCAGGTAATGGATGTTGACGCCACCTTTGCAGAAGCCTTCGTCGCGTACGAGGTCGCGGTGCAGCGGGATGTTGGTCTTGATCCCGTCTACCACGATTTCGTCCAGCGCATTGCGCATGCGCGCCATGGCTTCGTCACGGGTCGCCCCGTAGGTGATCAGCTTGCCGATCAACGAATCGTAGTTCGGCGGAACGGCATAACCGCTGTACAGGTGCGAATCGACGCGAACGCCATTGCCGCCCGGAGCATGGAAATGCTTGACCGTGCCTGGGCTTGGCATGAAGGTTTTCGGGTCTTCGGCGTTGATCCGGCACTCCAGCGCGTGACCGCGGATGACCACGTCATCCTGGGTGAACGACAGCTTGTTGCCGGCGGCGATGCTGAGCATCTCCTTGACGATGTCGATACCGGTGACCATTTCCGAAACCGGGTGCTCCACCTGAACACGGGTGTTCATTTCGATGAAGTAGAAACGACCGTTCTCGTACAGGAACTCGAAGGTACCGGCGCCGCGATAGCCGATGTCGATGCAGGCCTTGACGCAACGCGCCAGGACTTCTTCGCGAGCCTGCTCGTCGATGCCCGGTGCCGGCGCTTCTTCGAGGACCTTCTGGTGACGACGTTGCAGCGAGCAATCGCGGTCGCCCAGATGGATCGCATGGCCCTGGCCGTCGGACAGCACCTGGACTTCGACGTGACGTGGGTTGGTCAGGAATTTTTCCAGGTAGACCATCGGGTTGCCGAACGCCGCGCCAGCTTCGGAGCGGGTCAGTTTCGCCGAGGAAATCAGGTCTTCTTCCTTGTGTACCACGCGCATGCCGCGACCACCGCCGCCGCCAGCGGCCTTGATGATCACCGGATAACCGACTTCGCGACCGATGCGCAAAGCGGTTTCTTCGTCTTCAGGCAGCGGGCCGTCGGAACCCGGAACGGTCGGCACACCCGCCGCGATCATGGCGTGCTTGGCCGAGACCTTGTCGCCCATCAGGCGGATGGTGTCGGCTTTCGGGCCAATGAAGGCAAAACCGGAATTTTCGACCTGTTCGGCGAAGTCGGCGTTTTCCGCCAGGAAGCCGTAGCCAGGGTGAATGGCGGTAGCGCCGGTCACTTCGGCAGCGGCGATGATCGCCGGGATGTGCAGGTAGGAGTGCGCAGCCGACGCCGGACCGATGCAGACGGATTCGTCCGCCAGGCCCAGGTGCATCAGTTCTTTGTCGGCCTTGGAGTAAACGGCGACGGTCTTGATGCCCATCTCTTTGCAGGCACGCAGAATCCGCAGGGCGATCTCACCGCGGTTAGCGATCAGAACTTTTTCCAACTTCGCAGTCATCAAAGGCTCTCCGCGGTTCAAACGATGGTGAACAGCGGTTGGTCGTACTCAACCGGCTGGCCGTCTTCGACGAGGATGGACTCGATCACACCGCTGGTTTCAGCTTCGATGTGGTTCATCATCTTCATGGCTTCGACGATGCACAGGGTGTCGCCTTTCTTCACGGTCTGGCCGACTTCAACGAAGGACGGCGAGGATGGCGAAGACTTGCGATAGAACGTGCCCACCATTGGCGAACGGGCGACAGTGCCGTTGAGCGCTGGCGCAGCCGGTGCGGCTGGCGCTGCTGCGGCAACCGGCGCTGCTGCTGGAGCAGGCGCGGCGGCTGGAGCATGCATCGGTGCCGGTGCATAGAACTGCTGGGCCGGGGTCTTGCTGTGGCGGCTGATGCGTACGGACTCTTCGCCTTCCTTGATTTCAAGCTCGTCGATGCCGGACTCTTCCAGCAATTCGATCAATTTCTTAACTTTACGGATATCCATGAATCATCAACTCCCAAGGGTCGGTCAGGGGCGTTTAACGCTTGTTGTTCAAGCTGTTGCCTGTTTTTCAAGCTGCTCTAGGGCGGCCTCCAGGGCCAGCCGGTAACCGCTGGCGCCAAGGCCGCAGATCACTCCCACTGCTACATCCGAGAAGTAGGAGTGATGGCGGAAAGGTTCGCGTTTGTGCACGTTGGACAAATGCACTTCGATGAATGGGATGCTCACCGCCAGCAGCGCGTCACGTAATGCGACGCTTGTGTGTGTAAAAGCTGCTGGATTGATCAAAATGAAATCCACGCCTTCGCCACGTGCGGCATGGATACGGTCGATCAATTCATATTCGGCGTTGCTTTGCAGATAGAGCAAATGGTGGCCGGCGTTGCGGGCCCGCTGCTCCAGGTCCTGGTTGATCTGCGCCAGCGTCACGGCGCCGTAGACGCCCGGCTCGCGGGTGCCCAGCAGGTTCAGGTTGGGTCCGTGCAGGACCAATAGGGTCGCCATCTGCTGTTCCTTGTTATCTGTGAGCAGGTATCAGAACCTGGCGACTATGCCGCAAAGCCTTTGTGACTGTCCAGTTCTCTGCAATAGCCAGCACGATGACCGATGTTTGCGCGAAATTTGTGACCCAGGTTCCTGATCCAGTCATACGGTTGGAGCTGGCCCTCTGTGGGAGCGAGCCTGCTCGCGAAGAGGGCGGCCCATTCAACCTCGATGCACGCTGATCCAGCGCTTTCGCGAGCAGGCTGCTCCTTCATTTAATCTGTAGGACTTGAACGTAAATAGATATTCACGGGTGTGTAGTCGACACCATCGACATGTCGATAGAGGGTGTTGCTATGGTAGGCATAGACTTCCTTATCAACTGATACCGTAATCGTCGACTCCTGAATGTCGACAGTTATTGAGCCATCACGGGTGACAAGAAACGGCGTCGCGGTTTTCAGTTCGGAAAGGATGTCACTGTCGGCTGCCAGAGTCCGATAGACGTAGTAGCGATAACTGAAAGGAACCGTTGCTCCACCACGCTCATCCTTTACGCCATAGATAAATGCATCGTGGGACAAAGGTTTTCGCAAGACGATCTCTGTCAGTTGGGGCATATTCTGAGGGAAGAAGCATAGCCAACTGATGTAAGCCAGCGCGAGGGCAAGCAAAGCACACAAGACAGCGAGATAGGCGGGCTTTTTAGTAGTTTCTGAATTTGGCATATTTTATCCCCTCCTTGATCCATCGTTGATCTGCCGGATCGTCGCCGAAGGGGGCTTGTCCCCACCATGTACCGAACTCCGTCGCGGTTGTTCCTGCTCGACTTTGGGCCAGGCCTGCAGCCCGTAAAAGAACGTCTTCACTGAAGCCTGCTGCGGTTCCGGTGGCACCGTAGTTGAAATTTCCGAAGGCTTCATATTCGGCGGATAGTTTCTTGTAGTCCCAAGGGCCACGATTTCTGACTTGGGTATAAAACCAAGAGTAGGTAAAAGCCGATCCAGCTTTCAGAACATTTTTCTTGTGAAATGCCACTGCCATATTTTCTTCGACAGAAACATCGGGTGGCGACGCAGGTACCCTCATTGCATGCTCCTTTTGCAATTTCTTGAGGGGGCGGGAGCCTAGCATGAAGATGACCGTTGAAAAATTCCGTAACCTGCTTCATGCGACAAACCCCAGCGGGGCTGCCCAGCAGCGCCAAGGTCATTCAACACGGCGTATCGGAAAAAACACCAGCTTGCTCGCGATGACGACGGGACATTCAGCATCGATGCAGGCTGATCCATCCCTTTCGCGAGCAAGCTCGCTCCCACATTGGATCTGTGGTGCTAAACCCGGAAGGCTTGCACGGCGGTGTGCAACCGCCCACCCAGTACCAACAGGTTGTCGCCTTGTTCGCGCCCCTGGCCGATGCGCAGCAGGTTGTCGCCGCCCAGTTGGTGAATCCGCTCGCTGTGATCGCGGATTTCGCTGACGGCGCCGCTTTGTTGGGCGGTGACGTCGGCGATGCGTACCGCCGTGTCGGAGATGGTCTGGATGGCGCCGACGATCTCATCCAGCGCGCCGTCAGCCGCTTGCGCCTGGTTGGCGGTGGCTTCGGCGTGTTCGACCTGGGCGCGCATGCCGTCCACCGATTGGCGCGCGGCTTGTTGCAAGCGGGCGATCAGCGTCTGGATTTCGGCGGTGGCGCCGGCCGTGCGTTGGGCCAGGGAACGGACTTCCTCGGCCACCACCGCGAAGCCCCGACCCATTTCCCCGGCGCGGGCGGCTTCGATGGCGGCGTTGAGGGCCAGCAGGTTGGTCTGGTCGGCAATCGAGCGAATCACCGTCAACACGCCGCCGATGGTCGCCGACTCCTCGGCCAGTTGTTCGATCATCTGCGCGTTGCCTTGCACTTCTCCCACCAGCGCATGCAAGCCTGTAAGGCTCAGGCCGATGACTTTCTGCCCTTGCTCCACCGCCTGCCCGGCGCTGCGGCTGGCGTCTGCGGCCTGGCTGGCATCGCCGGCCACTTGCTGGATCGTCGCTTCCAGTTCGCTGAGGGAATCGCGGATCAGCGCCGTGTCGCCAGCCTGATGCTCGGCCCCACTGTGCAGCTCGCCGCTCAGTTCGGCCAGGGTTCGGCTACTACCCGCGACCTGTTCGGCGTTTACTCGAATGGTGCCCACCAGGTCCACCAGGTAAGCGCGCAGACGATTGAGCGAAGCCTCGATGTCTTGCAATTCGCGGTTGCTGGCACCTACGTGGATGTCGCGACTGAAGTCGCCCTCGGCCCAGGTCGACAGGGCTGGCGCCAGGTGCGTCAAGGTGCGTGCCAGGCGTCGCTGCAAGGTGTCGATGAGCAGCGCGATCAGCAGGATCAGGCCAATCATCACCCCCTGGATCAAGCGAACCTCTCTCTGGATCTGCCCATGCTGGGCCCGTACCGCTGGCTCCATGGCATCGATTGCCTGTTGCACATCGGCGATTTTCAGGTGCGTGGCGCTGCTCAGTTCGGTGCGTTTCTGGATCAGTTCACGGGTGCGGGCCAATTCTGCCGGGTAACGACCGAGCAGGCTGTTGAGTTCGCGCTTGAGGGCGATGCCAGCATCTTCGGCGGCGGTTTTTTCCTGGGTTTCCAGGCCCATCAGCGCGGCGAAATCATCGCTGCCTGATTCGCTGCTGGCGGTGACGCCCAGCAGGGGCAGGCTGTCGAGGCGTTCGGCCTCGACGCGGATGCTCGCCAGTTCCCGCTCGACGTCGGCGGCCAATTCGCTACGGCCACTGCTGACCAGTTTGTCCCGCGTGAGGGATAGGCGGCCCAGGTGCTGCGAAGCGGCAAACAGCGCGGGCAAGTAGGCCGGGGCGCCATTGGCGTATTGGGCCAGTTGGTCGAGGCTGGCACTCAGTTCACGCTCGGCCTGCAGCAGCAAGGCCTGCGGATCGCCGGCCAGTTTGCCGGCGGCCAGCAGATCGGTCTTGCTGAAGCCGTCGAGGTTCGACAGGCTCGGGCGCAGGGGAGTGGCCAGTGCCGGGGGAAACTGATCGAGGTCTTTTTGCAGGGTCTCCAGGGCCTGGGTGGCCGCACTCAGGCGCAGGGCGTCGCCGCTGGCCAGGTAGTCCTCGATATTGCGCGCTACTTCGCCCTGGAACTGCCGCGACAATCCCAGGTAGCGCTCCATCAGCAGATAGGGTCGCTCCAGGGCGATCTGCGACCACCACAGCGTGGCTCCAAGGCCCAGGCACACGGAAACTAAAAGAAGGGTGTTGAGATTGGTCAGCAGCTTCAGGCGCATTAAAGGTCTACCAGGGGCAGAATCGTAAGTGCCTGAAGTTATTGCGTTTGCGTTACAGGTTTATGACCGAATCGGTCGATTCCGATGAAAAGGTGGCACTTTGCTTTGATTGGCGGGCGCTCTGTACCCGGTTGCGCCCGGCATGCTTGGCGCGGTACAGCGCTTCGTCCGCCTGGCTGGCCATCATCAGGCTGTCGGAGTCATCGCTCATCTCCACCACGCCGGCGCTGAAGGTGCACCACAAATCATGGGGCTGGGCCGGGTAGTGGATTTCGGCAAAGCGCTGGCGAATTTCATCCAGCACTTTGCAGGCAGCGTCGATGTCGGTGTCGGGCATGACGATGGCGAACTCTTCGCCGCCGTAACGGCCGATGAAGTCGGTCTTGCGCAGGCGCTGCTTGAGAAACAGCGCCAGGCTCTTGATCACCCGGTCACCCATGGGGTGGCCGTGGCTGTCATTGACCCGTTTGAAATGGTCGATGTCGAGCATGGCAAAGCTCAGGGGCTTGCCTTCGCGACGGGCGCGGAAGCTGCAATCCTCGAGCAATTGCAGGATATGGGTGTGGTTGTACAGGCCGGTGAGGCTGTCGCGCACCATCCGTGCCTTGAGGTTGCGCGCCCGGGCGGCACGGTTGCGCACCGTGGTGATCAGGTGCCGGGGCTTGATCGGTTTGGTCAGGAAGTCGTCGCCGCCTTCACTCATGGCGTCCAGTTGTTTGTCCAGGTCGTCTTCGGCGGACAGGTAGATGATCGGCACGCTGACGTAGCGGTCGTTGTGGCGGATCACTTTGGCCAGTTCCGTGCCGGTGCAAGCCGGCATGTACATGTCGAGGATGATCAGGTCGGGCTGGAAGTCCGCCAGCTCGGCCATGGCCTGGATCGGCTCGATCAGCGTGCGGGTGATGATGCCGGCGCTGTTGAGCAGGCGTTCGGTGTGCATGGCCTGGGCGCGGGAGTCATCGATGATCAGCACTTTGTACGGATCGTACTGGGCGACGCAGGTCAGCACTTCGATCTTTTCCAGCAGGCTCGAGGCTTCGAGGGTGCCGGTGAGAAATTCCTGCCCACCGGCGCGCACCGCGGCCAGGCGTGTCGGCGTGTCGGTTTCCATCAAACTGAAGAACAACAGTGGCAGCGGTTGCTCCAGGCCTTCCTGGGCTTCGGCGGCCAGTTTCAGGCCGGCGCCGGGTGCGCTGAAATCCACATCCATGACAATCGCCGCCGGCAGGCGCTCGACCATCGAGGCGCGGAACGCCATGACACTGTTCAGCGCCTGGGCGCTGAGGCCGAAGAACTCCAACTGCTTGGCCAGGCGCTCGGCGCGGTCATGGTCCTGCAGCAACACGTAGATGGGTTTGCGCAGCGGCGGCAGGAAGGTTTGTTCGAGCTGGTCGCCATGGCGCAGGCCAGTACGAGACAAGCGCTGCATCAGGCGGTTGATTTCGGTGATCAGGTGGCTGCTCAAGCGCCCGCGATTGGCGTCCACCGCTTGCAGCGACTGGCTGATGCCTTGGGCCAGTTGGGAGTGCTCGGGCTGTTCGAAGCGCTCGGCAAAGCGCAGCAGGCGCAGATTGGCTTCGCTGAGCTCCGACAGGTCGGTGCTTGTCCACTCACTGCGTTGCAGGCGCTGCCAAATCTCCAGGATCTGACGAGCCTGATGAATTACCCGCTGGGCAAAGTGGTGCTTGAGGCGCTCACGGCTGGGGTCTTCTGGCTCGGTCATATCCTGACTACTAGTTAGGGTGCATGCTGAGATCGACTGGTGGCTCTATGCTAGCACCTCTTTTCCTTCGCATGAGTGTCATACGTCAATATTCTGTCCAGTCGCGAAATTCAGTTTGTGACTGACCAGTCTCATAGGCCGATGGCAACGCTTCCTTTATAGTGCTGTTCGATTGCCCTGTCGCGCCCGGCATGATTGGCGCCGCATTATCGCGTTTCAAATCAGGCACGATGGCGTAGGGTTGTGGTCGAACCGAGAACTCAAGTGATTGAAGGGATATCACCATGCTGGACTGGAAAAACCGCGCGGGCAGCGCGCCTGAACGTGCCGCCGAGCCGAAATCGGACACCCGCAGCTACCTGGGTGGGCTTTTTTTCAGCCGCGCGCTGGCGACGCTGATCGGCCTTTACCTGCTGGTGACCATTGCAGTCGGCTGGTATTGGAGCCAGGAGCCCGCGCTGTTCCCTGTGCAGCAGAACGCCCAGGCCGCAGCGGAGAAGGATGGCCGGCAGATGGTGGTGGGCTACACCACGGTCGAGACGCTCAAGACGGTGGCCGGAACCCTGCTGAGCAAGCCGGGTGGCTACATCTCCAACGACCGCTTCCCGCCTGGCCTGTGGATGGACAACATGCCGAGCTGGGAATACGGCGTGCTGGTGCAGGTCCGCGACCTGAGCCGCGCCCTGCGCAAGGACTTCGCCCGTTCCCAGTCGCAGTCCGCCGAGGACGCCGACCTGGCCAAGGCCGAGCCGCGCTTCAACTTCGACAACCGCAGTTGGGTGCTGCCCTCCAGCGAGTCTGAGTACCAGGAAGGCATCAATTCCCTGAGCCGCTACCAGGCGCGCCTGTCCGACCCAAGCCAGAAAAGCGCACTGTTCTACGCCCGCGCCGACAACCTGAACAACTGGCTGGGGGATGTCGGCACTCGCCTGGGTTCGTTGTCCCAGCGTCTGTCGGCCAGCGTTGGCCGGGTCAAGCTCAACACCTCTCTGAAAACCGAAGTCCCGGCCCCGGGCCAGGTGCCGCAGGTGGACGAAGAGGTGGTCGAGACCCCGTGGCTGCAAATCGATAACGTGTTCTATGAGGCCCGTGGCCAGGCATGGGCGTTGTCGCACCTGCTGCGCGCCATCGAAGTGGACTTCGCCGATGTCCTGGCGAAAAAGAACGCCACGGTCAGCGTGCGGCAGATCATTCGTGAACTGGAAGCGTCCCAGGAACCGGTCTGGAGCCCGATGATCCTCAACGGCAGCGGCTTCGGTGTATTGGCGAACCACTCGCTGGTCATGGCCAACTACATTTCCCGAGCCAACGCAGCGGTCATCGACTTGCGACAACTGCTGAACCAGGGTTGATTCATGAGCGAAAGCCCCCGGGAGGTCGCTCATCGAGTGGCCTCGGATGCCGAGCTGATTGCGTGGGTCGACGAGCACGACAACCTGCTCGGCAGCCTGGTTCGTTCAGAGCTGCGTGAGCGTGGCCTGATCGGACGCGGCACCTACATCATGCTGTTCAATTCGTCTGGTGAGCTGTGTGTTCATCGGCGCACCCTGAGCAAGGCCATTTACCCCGGTTTCTGGGACGTGGCGGCGGGCGGCATGGTGCAGGCCGATGAGACCTACGCCGAATCGGCTGCCCGTGAGTTGGCGGAAGAGCTGGGCGTGAGCGGCGTGGAGCTCACCGCCCACGACCATTTCTATTTCGAAGACCCTGGCAGTCGCCTCTGGTGCTCGGCGTTCTCGGCGGTGTGGGACGGCCCGTTGGTCCTGCAGCCCGAAGAAGTCCTCGAAGCGCGTTTCCTGCCCCTCGAGCAGGTGCTCGATGAAATCCAGCGCAAGCCTTACTGCCCGGACTCCCTGGCGGCGCTTGAACGCTATTTGCGGGTCCATGGCGGTGGCGTCGCAAAGAAGCTATAAATTGGCGCTGATTGGCCCTTAGCAAGTGGGCTTTTTGCCGTTACACTGCGCGACTTTTCAAGCTGAACCGTGTCTGCGGTCCAGTAGCGCTGCCCCTGCCTGAGTGGGGTTTCGCGGTCGAGGCATGTTCCCCCTCGACCAGTCTTTGTCCTCCCAAGAGGATTGCCGGTGGCCAAAAAAGCCGCATCCTTCGCCGCCCTGGGCGGCCTGGTATTTTCTACCGACGCCGGTCGTCATTGTCCTGATTGCCGTCAGCCGGTGGATGCCTGTATCTGCAAGCAGACCGCCATCCCTGCCGGTGACGGCATTGCGCGCGTGCGCCGTGAAAGCAAAGGTCGCGGCGGCAAGACGGTGACCACGATCACCGGCGTGCCGTTGGCCGAAGACGCGCTCAAGGAGCTGGCCACCACGTTGAAGAAACGCTGTGGCACCGGTGGTGCGTTGAAAGACGGCATCATCGAGATCCAGGGCGATCACGTCGAGCTGCTGTTGGCGGAACTGGTCAAGCACGGCTTCAAGGCAAAGAAATCCGGCGGCTAGCAGCCTCTGTGAAAACCACCCTCGGCTTGACCCGGACCCGACGTTCGAGGTCGCCCGCATGGTTTTCACAGAGCCTGTTCTGAACGGGTTTCTAAACTCATCGCTGGGAGCAGGGTCTACCTTGCTAACAGGCAATTCGTCATTTTCACTCTCTAGACTGCCCCAGCCTCCGACCGGATGGTGCATTTTGACTTCTTTATAGGGGACTTCGATGTCCGTACGACGCACACGCAAAGACGATGGCAGCCAATGGACAGTTGCGGACAGCCGCAGTGTTTACGGGATTCGCCATTGGGGGGCCGGGTATTTCGCGATCAATGAAGCCGGTCGCGTCGAAGTCCGTCCGAACGGTCCCGACAGCTCGCCCATCGACCTGTTCGAGCAAGTCGACCAGTTGCGCCAGAGCGGCCTTTCGCTGCCCTTGCTGGTGCGCTTCCCCGATATCCTGCAAGACCGTGTGCGCCAGCTCACCGGCGCGTTCGACAGCAACATCGCGCGCCTGGAATACCAGAGCAAGTACACCGCGCTCTATCCGATCAAGGTCAACCAGCAGGAAGCGGTGATCGAGAACATCATCGCCACCCAGAACGTCTCCATCGGCCTGGAGGCCGGTTCCAAGCCGGAGCTGCTGGCGGTCCTGGCCCTGGCGCCGAAGGGCGGCACCATCGTCTGCAACGGCTACAAGGACCGCGAATTCATCCGTCTGGCGCTGATGGGCCAGAAGCTCGGTCACAACGTCTTCATCGTCATCGAGAAAGAGTCCGAAGTCGGCCTGGTGATCGAAGAGGCCGCAACGCTCAAGGTCAAGCCACAGGTCGGCTTGCGCGTGCGCCTGTCGTCCCTGGCGTCGAGCAAGTGGGCCGATACCGGCGGCGAGAAGTCCAAGTTCGGCTTGTCGGCCGCGCAACTGCTGTCGGTGGTCGAGCGCTTCCGCGCTGCCGGCCTGGACCAGGGCATTCGCCTGCTGCACTTCCACATGGGCTCGCAGATCGCCAACCTGGCGGACTACCAGCATGGCTTCAAGGAAGCGATCCGGTACTACGGTGAGTTGCGCAACCTCGGCCTGCCGGTGGATCACATCGACGTCGGCGGTGGCCTGGGCGTGGACTACGACGGCACGCACTCGCGCAATGCCAGTTCGATCAACTACGACATGGACGACTACGCCGGTGTCGTGGTCGGCATGCTCAAGGAGTTCTGCGATGCCCAGAGCCTGCCGCATCCGAACATCTTCTCCGAAAGCGGCCGCTCGCTGACCGCTCACCACGCGATGCTGGTGGTTCAGGTGACCGACGTCGAGAAACACAACGACGACGTGCCGGTGATCGACAACAAGCAGGAACTGCCGGAAACCGTGCAATGGCTGGTTGACCTGCTGGGCCCGACCGATATCGAGATGGTCACCGAGACTTACTGGCGCGCCACCCACTACATGAGCGACGTGGCGACCCAATATGCCGACGGCAAGCTGACCCTGGCGGAAAAGGCCTTGGCCGAGCAATGCTACTTCGCGGTCTGCCGTCGCCTGCACAACTCGTTGAAGGCGCGCCAGCGCTCGCACCGCCAGGTGCTGGATGAACTCAACGACAAGTTGGCCGACAAATACATCTGCAACTTCTCGGTGTTCCAGAGCCTGCCGGACACCTGGGCCATCGGCCAGGTGTTGCCGATCCTGCCGCTGCATCGCCTGGACGAAGAGCCGCTGCGCCGCGCCGTGCTGCAAGACCTGACCTGTGACTCCGACGGCAAGATCAAGCAGTACGTCGACGAGCAGAGCATCGAGACCAGCCTGCCGGTTCACGCACTCAAGCCGGATGAAGACTATCTGCTGGGCATCTTCCTGGTGGGCGCCTACCAGGAAATCCTCGGTGACATGCACAACCTGTTCGGTGACACCGACTCGGTGAACATCTATCAGAACGCCGATGGCAGCGTGTACCACGCCGGTATCGAAACCCACGACACCATCGAGGACATGCTGCGCTACGTGCACCTGTCGCCGGAGGAGTTGATGACTCACTACCGCGACAAGTGCGCCAGCGCCCGCATCAGCGCCGCCGAACGTACCCAGTTCCTCGATGCCTTGCGCTTGGGGCTGACGCGTTCGTCTTATCTGTCTTCTTGATGGGGGGGGAGGGAAGCTTGCTCCTGCTCGGCTGTGCCCTGTAGGAGCTGCCGAAGGCTGCGATCTTTTGATCTTTCGCTTGGGACTCAAGCGTCTGGGGAAAGATCGCAGCCTCGTTGCACTCGACAGCTCCTACACAGCCCAGCTCGCCACAGGATTACATCAGCTCTACCTCTTGGCTGATCGGCAATGTCCTCCGGGGCTGTCAGAAAATGCACCGCACGCTGCGGGTTTTTTCGGACAGTCCCGGAGGGCGTTTTTATTTGTGCCGTCGTTATTTCTGAACGTCGGTGCATTTAACCGGCGATGTCCTTATTTCGTGTAGTCCCTTTCCTAACTTGTACTTGGCCCCTCTACTCGGCCATGGCTCTCGGCGAGAATCCCCGACCGTCCCTCCTGTAGAGAAACGCCGATGTCCGATCCAGCCAGCGAGCCAGCCTTTCGTCTGGAGATAGCCGGTCTGCCCGAGCCTGTTGACGTCGTGGCCTTCACGGGTAGCGAAGCCATCAGCGAACCCTTCGTCTATGAAGCACAGCTGTTGTTGCGCGACGCGAACCTGGACCTGGCGGGCCTGTTGTACCGCAGCGTCTGGTTGAGTTTCGGGGCCCCAGGCCGAGGCATTCATGGGCAGCTTCATGAGTTGGTCCAACACCGTCATGGCGCCGGCTGCCGGGTGCGCATCGGGCCGAAGCTGGCCTGTCTGGCGCAGCGTTTCAGCCAGCGGGTCTTCAGCGCCCGTTCGGTGCCGCAGATCATTCGCCAGGTGCTCAAGGCCCATGGCATCAGTGGCCGCAGCCTGTGCCTGGACTTGAGTGGTGATTATCCCCTGCAGGATTTCTGTACCCAGTATCGAGAGTCGGACCTGCAGTTCCTGCAGCGCGTATGCGCCCAGGCGGGCATTCATTTTCATTTCGAACACGCCCGGGACGGGCATTGCCTGGTGTTCGCTGATAATCCGCACAGTTTTCCCCCCGCCGGTAAGGCGGTTTATGCGGACGACGATCCGATTGCCGCGGTACGGTCCTTCAGTGTGCAAACCGATGTGTCGGGGGAGCAGGTCGCCCAGGGCCGTAGCGATTTGATGAACCTGCGCGGTGGTCAGGTGCTGACGCTGACGGCCCATCCGTTTGCCGACTGGAACCGGCGCTGGTTGCTGACGAAGGTCGAGCACCGCGCACAGGCGGGGGTGTACGGCAATCATTTCAAGGCCATTCCCCGGGGCGTGCTGTTCGTGCCGGACGAGGTCCCTGCAAAACCACGCATGGTGAGCCGGCAACGTGGCTGGGTCGTGGCGGTGGACGAACCGCCGGAGCTGGGAGCGGGGCGCGTGGCAGTGCAGTTTGACTGGGTCTACCAGGGCGAAGGTTCCAGCCCCAGTCATTGCTGGCTGCCTTTGGCACCCGAACTGGCCACGGGCGTGGTGGGTGCCTTGAGTGATGGCACCGAGGTGCTGGTGAGCTTTATCGAAGGCGATCCGGATCGGCCATTGATCAGTGCATTTCTGGATGCGCCTGCCTCAGTAGAGGTTGTGGATGAATCATCCACAGGCGAAACATATGGGCCGTCGGTTGCCGATCCGCGCCTGTTGTCCGCAATCCGGGATGCCGAGCCGCTGGTCTTGTTGTGCTTGTTGCCCGAAGGCGGGCCTTTCAGCCCCTGCGCCCAGCCACTGTGCACCTGCCGTATGCTCATGCGGCGCGGTGCGGGCATTGCTCGATGAACGCCGCGGCCCTGTCTGGATCAACGCCGCAATGGCTGCTGCTCGACGTACCGAGTGCGCCTGGCGCTGGGCGGCTTGTGCGCGCGCAGTTCGCCAAGGCCCGGTGCTTTGCCTTGTTTGAAGACACTGAGCTGCATGGGCTGCGAGAGCACGGTCCGCTGTTGGTGGATCTGCGCCATTCGCCTGCGCTGGCCAGCCTTTGTCACCTGGACCCACGCTCCTGGCCGGGGCTGTTGTTGGTCAGCCCATCGCCCGCTGCGCAATTGCTGGCGCATCTGCGGCGCATGCTGACGGTGACCCTGGGCCTGCATCACAAAGCGTTGTTGAGCTATTACAACCCGCACATCGCCAGCTATTTCTTCGACGGTTGCGACCCTCAAGAACTCAGTTGCTGGCTGGGCCCGATCAGTTTGTTGCGCTGGTTTGGTGGCACCTGGGCCGATCGGGCGATCGGCAGCCAGGGTTGGCAGCAATTGTCCAACCCGAGGTTGTCGGTGGCGGCGCTGGAGAAGGAGCACGGCCTCAGCGACCGACAACAGGGCCAGTTGCAACGATGCCTGCTGGAGCGTCACGCCTGGCAATGGTCCCGTGCTACCGGGTGTGATTACCAGCGGCTCTGGGGGGATTTGCAGCAGGGCCTGGCGCTGGGGTTTACCGAGCGGGCGGTGCTCGATGACTGGCTGTGGCTGCGCCTGCAATACCCCGATGCGCAGCCAGTACCTGGCCTGGTGGGCGGTTCGCAGCGCGAGCGGTTCGAGCAACTGCGTCGGCGCTGGCAGGGCAGCCAGGATTGAGCGTTAGTGGACGGATGCGCCGAGCCAGCGATCGTGTCGCTGCAAGTGCCAGGCGAAAGCACCGAGGGTCAGGCTGCGCAGGGCCATGAACAGCAGGAAGGTGATCCACAGCCCATGGTTGCCCAACCCTTGCAGTGCCCAGGCGATGGGCAGCACCAGCAGCAGGGTCAGCAGCATGCCGTTGCGCATTTCCCGGGCACGGGTGGCGCCGATGAACAGCCCGTCGAGCAAGTAACTCCAGACCGCAATCAGTGGCAGGGCCGCCAGGTACGGCAGGTAGTGATAAGCGGTGGCGCGCACGTCGGGAATGTCGGTCTGCATGTCGATGAACAGGTGGCCGGCGAGCAGGAACAGCAGTGCAAAGCCCAGGCTGGCAAGCAACGACCAGCCGCACGCCACCACCAGCGAGCGACGCAGGGCCAGGCGGTCGCGGGCGCCAATGGCATGGCCGCACAGCGCTTCTACGGCATGGGCCAGGCCGTCCAGGGCATGGGCTGTCAGCAACAGGCCGTTGAGCAGCAGGGCATTGGCCGCCACGGTCGCATCCCCCAGGCGTGCGCCTTGCACGGTGATCAGGAAAAACACCGCTTGCAGCGCCAGGCTGCGGATGAAAATATCCCGATTCACCGCCAGCAACGGGCGCCAGCTGTGCCACAGCCCCAGGGCGGCCCAGGCGATATGCCCGGGCCAGGCGCGCAGTGTGTTGCGGGCCAGGGCCAGGCCGACCAGCGCGCCGGTCCACTCGGCGATTACCGAGGCCCGGGCCGAGCCGGTCACGCCCCAGTCCAGGCCGATCACGAACCACAGGTTCAGGGCGATGTTGACCAGGTTGGTCACCAGCAGGATCGCCAGCGGGGCCCGGGCATTCTGGGCGCCGAGGAACCAACCTACCAGCGCATAGCTGGCTAGCGCCGCCGGCAAGCCGAAGAGCCGGGTGTGGAAGAAGTCACGGGTCAACTGGTTGAGCTCGGCGGACGGCTGCATGAAGTGCAACGCCACGTCGCTCAAGGGCACGCCGACGGCACCGAGCAGCACCGCCAACCCCATCGCCAACAGCAGTCCTTGCAACAACACTTGTCGCAACGCCGCCCCATCACCGCGCCCGGCAGCCTGGGCGGCGAACCCGGTGGTACCCATGCGCAGAAAACCCATGGCCCACGCCAGTACCGTATACAAACTTGCCCCAACCGCCACGGCACCCAACTGATGAGCATGGGGCAAATGGCCGATGACGGTGCTGTCCACCAAGGCCACCAGCGGTACGGAAATGTTCGAGAGAATCATCGGCGCAGCCAGCGCCCAGACCCGGCGATGGGTAAGGCGGTCGCGCCAGTCGGTGGTCAGGTTGGACATGCGGGCTCCTTGATGGAGCGCGATTGTAGCGGGTTCTCGCATTGATCGTTCCCACGCTCCGCGTGGGAATGCCTCTAGGGACGCTCTGCGTTCGATCTCAAGAAAATCTGTGGGAGCAAGGCTTGCCCGCGATGAAGATGACGCGGTCTTTCAGGGAACCGAGGCGCCTGTATCGCGAGCAAGCTTTGCTCCCACAAAGTGCTCTGGAACCTAGTGAATGATCCAACTCAACAACCACAACCCCAGCACCAGCCAGATGATGCCCATGACGATCGAGGCCCGCATGAACGCGCGGATCGCCGAGTAGAGCAGCATCAGCCCGAGGATCAGCGCGATGATGCTGATGATCGAGGTGTCCATGCCCAGGGTGCGTGACAGCCCATCGACAAAATTGCCGCCGGCATTGGCCAGGGTGTTGAAGAGACCGCTGAGCAGGTCGACGATGAAACGGATCACCGAACCGAGCGCCTGGCCGAGCCATTCGAAAAAGCTTTCTACCTGCATAAGTGCATCCTGATGGGAGGGAATCTGCGCTGAGCCGTTGGCTCCTGATTGTAGGAGCTGTGGCGGCCGAGTTGGTTCGATTATGGGGCAAACCGTCGCTGCGTACCGAGACTCTTGCCTTCCCTGGTCATCCCCCTGAAGCTATGCGCATTCAGGAGAACCCGATGAACCTTGTTGAACTGACCGAACGCCTGCATGCCATTCGTGACCGTAACGACTGGCGGCAATTCCACAGCCCGAAAAACCTCGCCATGGCCGCCAGTGTGGAAATGGCCGAACTGGTGGAGATTTTCCAGTGGCTGACCGAGGACCAGTCGCGCCAGTTGCCGGCGGACAAACTGGCCCACGCCGGGCAGGAGGTCGGTGACATTGTGTTGTACCTGTTGCTGCTTTGCAGCGAACTGGGCCTGGACATGGACGCCGTGGTGCGCAGCAAGCTGGCCGACAGCGAACGGCGGTTCGGCCAATGAGCGACCGTCATTTCGATCAGCTCGCCACGCGCTTCGCGGAAAAAATCTACGGCGGGGCCAAGGGCGCGATCCGCCTGGCGGTGCTTCAGGCCGATCTGCTGGAAAGCTTGCCACAGCGTCCGTTGCGCGTGCTGGACATCGGCGCCGGGCTGGGCCACATGTCGTTGTGGCTGGCCGAGCGCGGCCACCAGGTAACCCTGGCCGAGCCGGCCGAACCCATGCTCGACGGCGCCCGCCAGCGCTTTGCCGAGGCGGGCCAGAGCGCCACGTTCATCCAGGCGCCGTGGCAGGACCTGCTCGGCCAGCTCTCCGAGCCTTACGACCTGGTGTTGTGTCACGCGGTGCTGGAATGGCTGGCCGAGCCCCATGCGATCCTGCCGGTGCTGCATCAACTCACGGTCCCTGGCGGCTGGCTGTCCCTGGCGTTCTACAACCGCGACGCGCTGGTCTATCGCAACCTGCTCAAGGGGCATTTTCGCAAGTTGCGCAAAAATGACATGGCTGGCGAAAAACAGAGCCTGACGCCGCAACAACCCCTTGATCCGCGAGAATTGGCGGCGCAACTTGAAGGCCTGTGGCAGGTCGAAAGCCAGAGTGGCGTGCGGGTTTTCCATGACTACATGCCGGTGGAGTTCCAGGGCCGCGTGGAGCTTGCGCAGTTGCTGGAAATGGAACTGGCCCACCGTCGCCATCCGGCGTTTGCCGGGTTGGGACGTTATCTGCACTGGATCTGCCGTCCAGTGTGACCGGAGAGCGAAATGAAAGGTCGTTCAGGGTTGTTGATGCTGTGCCTGGGACTGGCGGCCTGCCAGGGCAGCAACCCCTATGTCGCCACGTCCAATCCGCTGCCGCCGGCGCCGCCCGAGGCCGCTACGGTGTTCGACCGCAGCGCTTACCCTGCGCCGCCCCGTGACTACGGGCGCTACCGCAGTTGGGCCTGGCGCGACGGGCGCCTGCCGTCGGGTACCGCCTGGGCGGATTCGGCCCAGGTGGCCGAAGCGGTGAGCAATGCCCTGGACCAGCGTGGCCTGCGCCCGCTGCATGACAACCGGCCCGCCGACCTGTTCGTCAGCGCCGACCTGCGCCTGGAAACCCGCGTGCGCCAGGTCCGGGACGACTATGATGCCGGCTACTACGGTGGCTATAACCGTTATGACCGCTATGGTCCGGGTTATGGCATGTACCATCCGGTGCCGATGGTGCGCACGTATCAGGAGCAGGTCGTGGTGGTGCGGGTGGATCTGTTCGATGCCCGCACGGGGCAACCGGTGTGGAGCGCCAGCGCCGAGACCGGCCAGCGGGGCAGTCAGAGCGAGCGCACCGATGCCATTCGTGCAGCGGTGGAAAAAGCCATGTCGGCGTATCCTCCAAGTTGATTACGCAACGGAGAAAAACCATGTTTCGCCGTCTTGCTCTATTGGCCTTCACCCTGTTGTTGGGCGCTTGTGTCTCTAACCAGGTCAACCATGATTTCGACACCAGCCGCGATTTCGCGGCGTATCGCAGTTGGAGCTGGAAAGACCCGGCGCTGCAATATCGCCCTGATGACCCTCGCATCAAGAGCGACCTGACCGAACAGCGGATCCGCCAGGCGGTGGCCGATCAACTCGACCAACGCGGCCTGCGCCAGGCCCCGGCTGGCGGGCGCGGCGATGTACTGGTCCAGGCCTATTTGATCGTCGAGGACCGCCAGCAGCAGGTCACCACCAACTATGGCGGCGGTTGGGGTAGCCCTTGGAATGGCTATTGGGGCGGGCCGATGTACAACGAAACCCGCAACATCAGCTACAAGGTCGCCACCGTGCAGATCGATCTGCTCGATGGCAAGGACGGCAAGCTGGTGTGGCGTGGCAGTGATGAACGAATGCTCAGCAACTCGCCCAACCCGACTGATCGCAACACGGCCGTGCGCGAGACGGTGGGGCGGATCCTGTCCAACTACCCGCCGCACTGACCACGGCGCATTCAAGATGGATGCAATCTGACCCACCGCCATCGCGAGCAAGCTCGCTCCCACAGGGATTTTGTGGCGGACACCTGTTCTGTGAACACCCCGGAACAAACTGTGAGCGAGCTTGCTCGCGATGACGGCGGCACATCCAACTTGGATGCAAGCTGATCCACCGCTATCGCGAGCAGGCTCGCTCCCACAGGGGATGGGGGTGGAGTTCTGCTCAGGCCACCGGCCGCCACTCTCCTACCATATGCTCCAAACCCCCAGCCCCCACCAGTTGCAGTTGCCCACTGGATCCCGCCGCGCTCGACAGCAGTATCACCTCACTGGGCAGGCGCACCGGTTTCTTGAAGGTCACATCGATCTCGATGTTGGCCTCGGGCAGGTGGTCATCCAGCGCCGCCAGGGTCCGGGCCTTGTTCCACAGGCCATGGGCGATGGCGGTGGGGAAGCCGAACAACCGGGCGCTGATGCCGCTCAGGTGAATGGGGTTGTAGTCGCCGGACACTTTGGCGTATTGCCGACCGATGTCTGCCGGTGCGGTCCAGCGTGCGACGTCAATCAAGGGCAGGCTGGTTTGCGGCGAGTCCTCCACGAGTGCCCCGTCGAGCTGGACGCCTTTGCACAGCATCTGGCTCCGGGCCTCCCATAGCGGCCCCAACTGATCATCTAGGCGGGTCACCAGGTCGAACACCGCGCCCTTGGGGTGGGCTTGCAGATTCTCGACATTGACGCTGGCCCGCACCTGGCCAACCCCGCCCATGGGCCGCAATACACGAATGCGGTTGCTCAAGTGGATCAGCCCCAGCAGTGGGAACGGAAAATTCCGCGCGGTGAGCAATTGCATTTGCAGGGCAAACGCCAAGACGTGGGGATAGGTCGGCGGCAGCAGTCCGTTATCGACGAAACCGCAGACTTTGCGATAGGCCGCCAGGCGTTGCGGGTCGACCTGAAGCACTTGACGCAGTCCTTCCTCGGGCAGGGTCGTACCGATGACCTTGCGCCGTATCGCCGCTTTCGAATAAAGCCCGGACATGGAGGGCGGGCTGCTGACTTCCTGCCATTGGATCGTCATGGTCACGCTCCCAGAAGGCTTTGCCCGCATACCCGCAGCGCCTGCCCGGTCACGGCCCCCGTGCCCGGTTGCGCGAGCCAGGCCACGGCTTCGGCGACATCCTGGGGCAGGCCGCCCTGGCCCAGGGAGCTCATGCGCCGCCCGGCTTCGCGCAAAGCGAAGGGGATGTCGGCGGTCATGCGGGTTTCAATGAAGCCCGGCGCCACGGCGTTGATGCTGATGCCGCGTGGCTGCAGCACCGGCGCCCAGGCCTGGGCCAGGCCGATCAGCCCGGCCTTGCTCGCCGCATAGTTGGTCTGCCCACGGTTGCCGGCAATGCCGCTGATGGACGCCAGCAGAATCACCCGGCCATTGTCGCGCAGGGTGCCGCTGTCGAGCAGGGCCTTGGTCAGCACTTGCGGGGCGTTGAGGTTGACGGCCAGTACCGCGTCCCAGAACTCCGGGGTCATGTTGGCGAGGGTCTTGTCCCGAGTGATGCCGGCGTTGTGCACCACGATGTCGACGCCGTCGGGAAGGTGCTCGATCAACTGGGTGGCGGCGCCTTCGGCGCAGATATCCAGCGTAACGCTGCGCCCGCTCAGGCGTGCCGCCAGGGCGTCGAGGTCGGTCTTGGCTTGCGGGACGTCCAGCAGGATCACGTCGGCGCCATCGCGGGCCAGGGTTTCGGCGATGGAGGCGCCGATCCCGCGGGCTGCGCCAGTGACCAGCGCCTTGAGCCCCGTGAGCGGTCGGGTCCAGTCCTGGACCTGGGTGTCACAGGCGTTGAGGCGAATGACCTGCCCGGAGATGAAGGCGCTCTTGGGCGACAGGAAAAACCGCAGCGCACCCTCCAGCTGGGCTTCGGCGCCGGCGCCGACGTACAACAGTTGCAGCGTCCCACCGTGGCGCAGCTCTTTGGCCAGGGAACGGCTGAAACCCTCCAGCGCTCGCTGGGCACTGGCGGCGAACGGGTCGGCAAGACTTTCCGGCGCGCGACCGAGAATGACGACATGGGCGCTGTGGTCGAGGTTTTTCATCAGCGGCTGGAAAAATTCCCGCAGCTGCTTGAGCTGGTCGGCCTGCGCCAAATGGCTGGCGTCGTACACCACCGCCTTGATTTTCGGGCCGTGGCCAGGGATCCATTCGGTGGCCAGGGTCGGCTCGCCGCCATAGATGAAGATGGTGTCGGTCAGGCGCTTGGCAAACGTGCCGATCTGTTCGGTCAACGGCCCGCCGCCCAGCAGCAGTGCGCCTTCGATCGGCCGCAGGCGCCCGGCCTGCCAGCGTTCCAGGCGCACCGGCGAGGGCAGGCCGAGGGACCCGACCATGCGCCGGCCAATGGGCGAATTGGCGAAGTCGATATAACGGTCAGACATGGAACACACTCCGGCTGATGAGGTTCCAAGTGTGGACCATGATTGGCAATCAGTCGTTCGATCGGCGAGATAAAGCCTAAGCTTGAGCGGGAGCGCTTTTTCCAGGGCACCGAATCCCTGTGGGAGCAAAGCTTGCTCGCGATGCAGACACCGCGTTTTTCAGGTAGGTCGCGTCATCGTTCATCGCGAGCAAGCTTTGCTCCCACAGGGATCGGTTGAGTCTTCATAGGGCACTAGACCTACACAGGGGAGTTCTTCATGACACAACTACGCCGCGTCGCGATCATCGGTGGTAACCGCATTCCGTTCGCCCGCTCCAACGGGGCCTATGCCACCGCCAGCAACCAGGCGATGTTGACGGCTGCCCTCGAGGGGCTGATCGAACGCTACAACCTGCATGGCCTGCACATTGGCGAGGTGGCGGCCGGTGCGGTGCTCAAGCACTCCCGGGATATGAACATGACCCGCGAATGCGTGCTCGGCTCACGGCTGTCACCGATGACGCCGGCCTATGACGTACAACAGGCCTGTGGCACCGGGTTGGAGACAGTGCTGCTGGTGGCCAACAAGATTGCCCTGGGCCAGATCGACAGCGGCATTGCCGGCGGCGTCGACACCACCTCGGACGCACCGATCGCGGTCAATGAAGGGCTGCGCAGGATCCTGCTGCAAGCCAATCGCGCCAAGACCACCGCCGACAAGATCAAGACCTTCCTGCAACTGCGTCCCCAGCACCTCGTCCCCGACCTGCCGCGCATCAACGAACCGCGCACCGGCCTGAACATGGGTGAGCATTGCGAGTTGATGGCCCAGACCTGGCAGATCCCCCGGGAGGCGCAAGACCAGTTGGCCCTGGAAAGCCATCAGAAAATGGCCGCGTCCTATGCCGAAGGTTGGCAGAACGACTTGATGACACCGTTTCTTGGCCTGACCCGGGACAACAACCTGCGCCCGGACCTGACCCCGGAAAAACTCGCCGCCCTCAAGCCTGCCTTCGAAAAAAGCGCCAAGGGCACGATGACCGCGGGTAACTCCACGCCACTGACCGATGGGGCTTCGTTGGTGCTGCTGGGCAGCGAAGAGTGGGCCAAGGCCCGAGGGCTGCCGATCCTGGCGTACCTGCGCGACGGCGAAACGGCGGCGGTGGATTTCGTCAATGGCGCCGAAGGGCTGTTGATGGCCCCGGTATACGCCGTGCCGCGATTGCTGGCGCGCAACGGCTTGACCTTGCAGGACTTTGATTACTACGAGATCCACGAAGCGTTCGCCGCCCAGGTGTTGTGCACACTGAAGGCCTGGGAAGACCCGGACTACTGCAAGACCCGCCTGGGGCTCGACGCGCCGCTAGGGTCCATCGACCGCAGCCGGTTGAACGTCAAGGGCAGTTCCCTGGCCGCCGGGCATCCGTTTGCCGCCACGGGCGGACGCATTGTCGCCAACCTCGCCAAGTTGCTCGATGCCGCCGGGCGAGGTCGCGGCTTGATCTCCATCTGCGCCGCAGCGGGCCAGGGCGTGACGGCGATTATCGAGCGCTGAGGACGGCGCCGTTCTGGCGGGACGCCAGTTCCCGGTGACGGCTGGCGTAGCGCTCGGCGAGGATCGAGCAGACGATCAACTGCAGCGGGTGATAGATCATGATTGGCAGCAGGATCAGCCCCAGGCCGGGATGGTTGCCAAAAATCAACGCCGCCATGGGCACGCCGGCGGCGAGGGATTTCTTGCTGGCACAGAACACCGCGGCAACTTCATCGGCGCGGCTGAATTGCAGGGCGCGGGCGGTACGGGTGGTCGCCCACAAGATGATTGCCAGCAGCACGGCACTACCAAGCACTGCGCTCAATAGCACGCCGTGGCCTTGCTGTTGCCAGATGCCGGACACCATCGAGTTGCAGAACGCCGCATAGACCAGCAGCAGGATCACCAGCTTGTCGATGATGCTGGTGTAGCGCTTGTACCTGCCGAAAAAACCGGCCAGCCAACGCCGCAGGAACTGCCCCAGCACCAGCGGCAGCAGCAACATCATGCACAGGTCGAGCAAGGTGGACCCCAGGTCGATGCCACCTGCGCCGCTGCCGACCACGAAACTGACCAGCAGCGGTGTCAGGAAAATCCCCAGTACGCTGGACAGGCTCGCGTTGAGAATCGCCGCCGGCACGTTACCTTTTGCACTGCCGGTCAGCGCCACCGAAGAAGAAATGGTCGAGGGCAGGGCGCACAGGTAGAAGAACCCCAGCATCAGCAGCGCTGGCACGTGGCTGCCGACGAGCCAGTGGCTGAGCAGCCAGATCAACGGAAACACGCCAAAGGTGAAACCCTGCACCATCACGTGCAGGCGGATGTTCTTCAAACCGTGGCGGATCTGTTCGCCGGACAGGTTGACCCCGTGCAGGAAGAACACCACGAAGATGCCGATGTTGACCACCCATTCGGCATGCATGGCACCGCCCGTGGCACCGAAGGTTGGAAAGAAGTACGCCAACAGCGTGGCGAGCAACATGCCGCAGAGGAACCAGTCGGTCACCATGCGTTTGAGGTGTCTGAGGATATGCATAGGGCACCGCAAGTTGTAAGAAAAGTCGACTTAGCCTAACGTCGTCCTTACCAGTCGTCTTGCGACATAAGGCCAATCAATGCCGCCTAACGGACACCAACAGCTCGAACGCCGCATCCCCGACCTGGCGCAATTGCCGAGGCCGCTGTACGCCCGTGTCGAAAGTTTGAGCGCCGGTTCCTGGACGCAAGCCCATCGTCATGATTGGGTGCAGTTTTCCTACGCCATCAGCGGCGTTCTCGGCGTACACACTGCAGCGGGTAGTTTTTTTGCCCCGCCACAAAGGGGCATCTGGATCCCGGCCGACCTGGAACACCATGTGGTGACCTCCACCCGAGCGGAAATGCGCAGCCTGTATGTGCATCGCCACGCCTGCCCCTGGGCCGATGAACGCTGTCGGGTGCTGGAAGTCACGCCACTGGCCCGTGAGTTGATCAAGGTGTTCTGTCAGCTTCCTGTCGATTACCCGCAGGGCGATACCCAGGAACAACGGTTGGTGCAGGTGTTGCTGGACCAGTTGGCGACTTTGCCAGAGGTGGGATTCTCCCTGCCGCTGCCGCGACATGCCCGTCTGCTGGGGCTATGTAACGAGTTGATCGAGCAGCCCGAGCAGAACGTCACCTTGCACGCCTGGGCTGAGCGCCTGGGTACGTCGGAAAAAACCCTGATGCGCCTGTTCCAGCGCGAGACCGGCCTGAGCTTTCGCGCCTGGCGCCAGCGCATGCGCTTGTTGTCGTCCCTGGGCTCGCTGGAGCAGGGCGACAGCGTCACCAGTGCCGCGTTGTCCTGTGGGTATGATTCAACGTCTGCGTTCATTGCGGCGTTCAAGGGGATGTTCGGGTTTACGCCGGGGGAACTGTTCAAGCATTGAGTCGTCGCACTTCCTACAGCCGACGATAGACATGGCTGTCAGCTCTTGTCGCAAATGCCTGGGCATTCAGTTAGCAATGCCAGGTTCGGTCTCGGCTATGATTCGGCTCGGTCGATTGATCCGGCACATTGTGTGCATCACAGGTTCATAGGTCGGCAACCCCTCCCCGTGGAGGAAGGATTGCCGTATAACGACTGTCATTCGCGTGTTTGGTAATAAAGGACCCACAATAAAAGCTGATGAAGACTCCAAAACGCATTGAACCCCTGATCGAGGACGGTCTGGTCGACGAGGTGCTGCGCCCACTCATGAGTGGTAAAGAAGCAGCTGTTTATGTGGTGCGCTGCGGCAACGAGCTACGTTGCGCGAAGGTCTACAAGGAGGCGAACAAGCGAAGTTTTCGTCAGGCGGCCGAATATCAGGAAGGCCGCAAGGTCCGCAACAGCCGTCAGGCCCGGGCCATGGCCAAGGGCTCGAAGTTCGGGCGCAAGGAAACCGAGGACGCCTGGCAGAATGCTGAAGTGGCGGCGCTGTTCCGCTTGGCTAGCGCGGGTGTGCGCGTGCCCAAGCCGTACGACTTCCTTGAAGGCGTGCTGCTGATGGAACTGGTGGCCGACGAGTATGGCGATGCAGCGCCGCGTCTGAACGATGTGGTGCTGGAGCCGGACCAGGCCCGTGAATATCACGCTTATCTGATTTCCCAGATCGTGCTGATGTTGTGTACCGGTCTGGTGCACGGCGACCTGTCGGAGTTCAACGTCCTGCTCACGCCAACCGGGCCGGTGATCATCGACCTGCCACAGGCCGTGGATGCCGCGGGTAACAACCACGCCTTCAGCATGCTGGAGCGGGACGTGGGCAACATGGCGTCCTACTTCGGTCGGTTTGCCCCGGAGCTCAAGCGCACCAAGTACGCGAAGGAAATGTGGGCGCTGTACGAAGCCGGCACCCTGCACCCGGCCAGCATGCTGACCGGCGAGTTCGACGAGCCGGAAGAACTGGCGGATGTCGGCGGGATCATGCGCGAGATCGAGGCCGCGCGCCTGGACGAGGAACGCCGCCAGGCCGTACGCGCCGCCGACGATGCCCCGCCCGGCAAGGCCGAAGAACCGCCGCCGCCATGGATGCAATGATCGGTTGAACAGAAACCCGGCCATGGCCGGGTTTTTTGTGGGTGCGCCAGGCATGGCGCGTTGCGCGTTAGCGCAACCAGTTTGGCTGTGGTGGCCATGCTGGTGACTTGGAGGTGAAAGTCCTTTACACACCCGG